>CAYMDB010000431.1:0-2556 GCA_964388865.1 uncultured Flavobacteriaceae bacterium | reverse complement strand
CAGATGTGGGCCGTGAAAGTTTAAGAATACTAAAACGACATACGCTGAGCAGAAGAAATCGTATGTTAAGAGATGAATAGACCTTATAAAATGGACTCTCTTTAAACGTCACATTTCCAACCAATTTATTTGAATCCCAATTATCTGTTAATTTTTGTTTAACTATGTTTGAAAAAGGTTAAACATTTTGTACTTTTGTCTTGTTATGATATTAAATACAACACACACACATCCTGAGCATAGAGACATTATAGCCGATTTAATTGGTGAACCTTACAGTTTGGTTCAGCGAATAAAGTTAGGTGGTATTGGCTCGAAACGCATGATTGTAGACGAGGTAAGTCCTAATTTATACAGCGTTATGAATATTGTATCTGATATCAATTATGCCAACATTGAGTTAAGACCTAAAGGTATAATGGTTATGATTAATAAAGGTTTGAAAAACTTTACGTGGATTATTCCTTTCTATCAACTTGTTATTTACAAAACAAACGGCTCAAGTATACACGCGCAAGGTCGATTTATTCATTTTAAAAACAACAAAACCTTTAAAGAAAATAAAAAGTTCTTCGATAAGTTACTTGACGAAAAAGTAAAATACGACATGCAATATAAAATGCCGCAGGACTTATGAATATGACGCTAAGAGACCTAGACCGTGTAATTGAAATGGCATGGGAAGATAGAACTCCGTTTGATGCCATTACGTTTCAATTTGGGCTCAAAGAACAAGAGGTTATCACCTTAATGCGCAAAGAATTAAAACCGAGTAGTTTTAGATTATGGCGCGAACGGGTGCAAGGAAGAACAACTAAACACAGTAAAAAAAGGTCGTTTGACGAGGGTAGATTTAAATGCTCTAGACAAAGAACCATCACCAATAACTCTATTTCAAAACGATAAAAATCCGTGCTTTGTTTTAAGTTTAGAGTACTCAAAAACAGCACATAAAAAAGACAAAAAATGAACACAAAAACAATGACCCAGATTAGCGAAGCCAAACTTAATGGATTTTCAATTGAAGATATAGGTGACGACCATTTATTTACAAGTTTAGACACCCCAATGAAGCCTAATGCTTTTGATATGTCCGATAAAGAAAAAAAAGAGCGCATCTCCATTTTGTTCTCAGAAATAATGGATGTTCTTGGTTTAGATTTAACTGATGACTCGTTACAAGGCACACCAGATCGTGTCGCAAAAATGTATATTGAAGAGATTTTCTCAGGTTTAGACCCAAAAAACAAGCCTAAAGTAGCTTTATTTGCTAATAAATACCAATATAATCAGATGTTGGTTGAAAAAAACATTACCTTTTACTCCAATTGCGAGCACCATTTTGTACCTATCATTGGTAAAGCACATATCGCTTATAAGTCGTCGGGTAAAGTTATTGGGCTTTCTAAATTAAATAGAATTGTGCAATATTATGCAAAGCGACCACAAGTACAAGAACGCTTAACCAACCAAATAGCAAACGAGTTAAAAAACGTTTTAGAAACTGAAGACGTAGCAGTTATAATTGATGCTAAACACTTATGTGTTTCATCAAGAGGAATTAAAGATGATACCTCAGCTACGGTGACAACCTATTATGGAGGGGAATTTAATACCGCTTCCAAAATTGCTGAATTACAAAATTATTTAAACAATTAAGCTATGGAAACAATAGAAAAAGCCAAAGAATTTGAACAAAGAAAGTTGTCGTTTAAAACAACGAGTGATAGAATTTTAGCCGCTAGGGAGGCGAAAGACCTTATTTTAGATTTAAACGAAATTTATAAAAAAAAGAAAGATGCCAAATTGATGGATTTAATGAAGCGTCTTACTTTAATCAAACAAAAAATTGAAAAACGTTTGAAAGGACGTCCCTTAACAGCATAAATACATGAAAACTATAATAGTAGTTGGAGGAAGCAAAGGCATTGGTAATGCCATTGTCAAAGCTTTGCTTCCTTCGCACAATGTCATAAATTTAAGTAGAACGGCACCTGAAGAATCTCATGATAATTTAACGCACTACGATGTTGATATCATAAACGGTGAATTACCCGAAATAGAAGCTGCAGATGGCTTGGTATATTGCCCTGGTAGCATTAATTTAAAACCCATTAACAGATTGAGCCTCGATGATTTCAAAAATGATTTTGAAATTAATGTGCTTGGTGCCGTTAGAGCCATTCAACAGTATCTAAAGATTTTAAAAAACGGAGATAAACCTTCCATAGTTCTTTTTAGTACAGTCGCTGCCAAGTTAGGAATGCCGTTCCACGCCAGTTTGGCTGCATCTAAGTCTGCAGTTGAAGGTTTAACCAAATCAATCGGGGCAGAATTAGCCCCAACGATAAGAGTTAATGCGATTGCTCCTACAGTAACGAATACTGAACTAGCCTCAAAATTGCTTCGTAATGAACGCATGATTGAAAATATGAATGAGCGTCATCCACTGAAAAGCTATTTACAACCTGAAGAAGTTGCGGAGATGGCTACATTTTTACTATCGGAAAAAGCGGCGTCTTTATCTGGGCAAATATTTGAAATGGATTACGGGAT
>CAYMDB010000430.1:0-2570 GCA_964388865.1 uncultured Flavobacteriaceae bacterium | reverse complement strand
TGTGCAGTCCATTTCACCAGGAACGCCAAGTGGTGTCATTTTTGAATGGATACCTACCCTTGCCAATGGAACCCTTGGTAATCACGGGACTTGGTCTAATACTTCAGAAACTATGATCCCCGGCAAAGGCTATGCTGTAAGAGGAGTGCAAGGCACAGCAATTGCTAATACTGCAGAGTTTCACGGTAAACTGAATAATGGTCAGATCACAGTACCCATATCAAGAGGAACGTATACTGGTGCTAATTACAACGGCATAGGTAACAATACTACCGCAGATGACGACAACTGGAACCTGCTCGGAAACCCCTACCCTTCGGCTATTTCCTTAACAGATTTTGTTGATGCAAATCCCACTATCGATGGCACGCTCTACTTTTGGCGACACTTAAATGGTTTAAGTACGGCAACCAACACTCCATTTTATGAAAATTACACCTACAATTACGATGTTAATGATTACATCGCCTCTAATAGCTTTGGATCATCGCCTCCAGGCTTTAGCGGTTATATTGCTTCGGGTCAGGGTTTCTTCGCGCTCATGCTCGATTCGGCAGCAACACCCAATACCGTAACCTTTAGTAATACCATGCGAAATGCCAACTATAGAAATGACAATTTTTACAGAAGCGCCGATCTCAATCTGGCAGACAAGCACCGCATTTGGTTAGATTTTGTGAGAGATGGCAATACAGCCTTATCAATTTTGGTCGGTTTTGTCGAAGGAGCTACCAATGGCATCGATAGATTATACGATGGTATTTCAATAAATGATGCTGAGTATCAGTTCTATTCTATTGGGCTTGAAGAAAAATTGACCATTCAAGGAAAAGGCTTACCCTTTGACAGTTCAGAAAGCTTTAATTTAGGATTTCAAACTCCTAATGCGGGTAATTTTACGATTTCAATAAATCAGCTAGATGGATTATTTGAAAATGCTTATCAAGCTATTTATATCGAAGACACCGAACTTAACATCATCCATAATTTAAGACTAAATCCGTATGCGTTTACTGCTAATGCTGGGATATATAATGAGCGTTTTATACTGCGCTTTACTTCGGAAAGCCTTAATATTAAATCGCAAGAGCAGCTTTCAAAATTAAAAATTCAATCTATTAATAAAACAATTATTGCAACCTCTGATGCTTTAGCGATTCAAACCTTTGAATTATATGATGTTACAGGACGCACAATTCACAACAATCCCAAAATTAATCAAAGCCGTTATCAGTACAACGCCCATAATTTAAGTGAAGGCACTTATATTGTAAAAGTGCTCTTGGCTAATGGATCTGCCGTTTCAAAAAAGATTATCATTTAATTAATAGTATTTTACAAATCTAAAAAAGGACCTTGATTTTAAATAATTAAGGTCTTTTTCTTTGGTATAGGCTTCACGTTCAAAGGAAATATTCCGATAGGCTAAACTCCATGTTTTATATTGAATGAAACGGTATAAAAATTCTAAACTATAACACACAAAAAATGGAAGAATAAGAAGTTCTAGCTGTTGTCTTAAATGAATTTTTTCATGATTAATCAAAATCTTTGAACTACGCAGTTCGGCATGCTTTAAAACCACAAAAGGAAAAATAGTGAGTCCTAAATACCCTCTTGGCACCAAATATTTTGAAATTAAAATCATAATTTACCTTGTTCAAAAATCAAACCAATTTACAGTATCTTTGTTAAACATGAAGAAATATGTTCCAATTGAAGACGGTGATTACTACCTAACCCCAGAGGGTTACCGCTGCTTTACTGAGCAATACCATCTAAAACGTGGCTATTGTTGCGAAAGTGGCTGCAGACATTGTCCGTATGGTTTCAATCTTTCAAAGGCACGAAACAGAAATAAAAAAGACTAATGCAAAGCTTATCATTTAAAGACCAAATTTTAGAGGGGATACCAGATCTATTACCAGAATTAAAACCTTTTGACGATGCCATAAATCACGCCCCGAAACGAAAAAGCATTCTGACGTCTCAAGAGGAAAAATTAGCCTTGAAAAATGCCTTGCGTTATTTTGATAAAAAGCATCACAAAACTTTGCTACCTGAGTTTCAACAGGAATTAAAAACCTACGGTAGAATTTATATGTACCGATTAAAGCCCGATTACAACATATACGCCAGACCCATTGATGCTTATCTAGCTAAAACTAAGCAAGCGGCTGCCGTAATGTTGATGATTCAAAATAATTTGGACAATGCTGTAGCGCAACACCCTCACGAACTCATTACCTACGGTGGCAATGGCGCCGTATTTTCTAATTGGGCACAGTACAGATTAACTATGAAGTACTTGGCAGAGATGAACGATGAACAAACTCTAGTGATGTATTCTGGTCATCCCATGGGCTTATTTCCATCGCACAAAGAAGCTCCACGAGTGGTAGTCACCAACGGCATGATGATTCCCAACTACTCTAAACCCGATGATTGGGAAAAATTTAATGCCCTTGGAGTCACCCAATACGGCCAAATGACAGCAGGAAGTTATATGTACATTGGACCTCAAGGTATTGTACACGGCACCACCATTACGGTATTAAACGCTTTTAGAA
>CAYMDB010000429.1:0-2574 GCA_964388865.1 uncultured Flavobacteriaceae bacterium | reverse complement strand
TTATTCAGGAAAGAATGTAAAAATTTGTGCATCGCATGCTGGTCTCACATTGGGTGAAGATGGAGCAACACATCAAATTTTAGAAGATATCGGATTGATGAAAATGTTACCAAGTATGGTGGTGATTAATCCTTGCGATTACAACCAAACAAAGGCTGCTACCCTAGCTATAGCAGATTACGAAGGTCCTGTTTATTTAAGATTTGGACGACCATCAGTACCAATTTTTACGCCGGCAGACCAAAAGTTTGAAATCGGAAAAGCCATTACTTTTACCGAAGGTACGGATGTTACCATTGTGGCTTCTGGCCATTTAGTTTGGGAAGCCTTAGAAGCCTCAAAAGCTTTGCATGAAGCGGGTATTTCTGCTGAAGTGATAAATATTCACACCATAAAACCTCTAGATCAACAGTCTATTTTAGATTCCGTTGCAAAAACAGGATGTATTGTTACTGCTGAAGAGCACAACTATTTTGGAGGCTTAGGAGAAAGTGTTGCCAGAGTCTTGGCACAACATAGACCAACTCCACAAGAATTTATAGCAACCGACGATACTTTCGGCGAATCTGGCACACCTGCCCAACTTATGGACAAGTATGGACTAAACAGTAAAGCTATTGTAAACGCTGTAAAAAAAGTAATTAAGAGAAAATAAGTTCGTAATGGCAACGTTTTTGATACTGTAAGTATATAATCTAAAAAACGAACATTATGAGAAATTTAAAAAAGTCAGTTTTTATAGCTGCAATTTTAGCGTTCATCAGCTTTAATATGAATGCTCAAATAGGAAATTCCTTCGGTTTAAAAGGAGGTTTAAATTACGGCGGTAACGGCGATTATTTTCAGTCTATTAACGCCAATGCACAAAACCCAGACCGAAACATCGGCTATCACATTGGGGTATTTGGAAAAATAGGCACCAAACTTTATTTTAGACCAGAACTTGTTTATACCGCAACTAAAAGCGAGTATGACAACGCTGATTTTGACATGACTAAAATAGACGCACCACTTTTGGTGGGTTTAAAAATTATAGGACCATTAAGTGTATTCGCAGGGCCATCATTACAATATATATTAGATACTGAATATAATGGTATTACAATTGATGATATTGAAAATGATTTTAGTCTAGGGCTTAATTTTGGTGTCGCCGTAAACTTTAATAAAATTGGTCTCGATCTAAGATATGAAAGAGGTTTTAGTGATAATGAAGCTGTTTTTATTAACAACAATATTGGACCTAATGTAAGGAGTAGAATTGATACTAGACCAGAACAGTTGATTTTGAGTTTATCATTCGTATTTTAATAGGAAAGCGGAATTCATAAAAAAAAGAGGCTGTCTTAAAAGTAAAGACAGCCTCTTTTTGATTTATATTTTTTTGACTAAAAATTAGTTTACCAATTCATTATAATTAATGCTAACTGTCTCGTCTAAATAATCTAACATTCCACTATTGTTACTATCCAGAGCTGTTACTGTTTTAATTGTCGTAATTCCACCACTAGTTGCTCTACTAATTTCGTATTCGTTTTCATTGAGTACTGGTTCTTGTTCTCCTTCATTAAAGCTACGCGTGCCTGGCATTAATTCATTAAAAGTTGCAACACCATCACCATCGTCATCTGCATCGACGTAGTTAGGAAGTCCATCCCCATCTGTATCGTCGTTATTAACGTTAGAATCACTATCTAAATCTTCAACATAAGACGGTATACCATCTTGTTCGTGATCTAATTGTTCGTATTGTAACAATTCAAATTTAAACATCAAATTATCGTATGAACTTCCAGTGCTTGTTCCAGAGAAATAAGCTAATCCCGAAGGCAAAAACATGACTCCCAATCCGTAATTTTGATAATTCACATTTCCATTTCCATCAATATCAAAATCCATTGCAGTATTGAACTTAGGTAAAACAAGTTGCCATCCCCTAATTGTTCCAAGTGTACTAAAGCCATTACCTACCAATTGAATTGCACTTGGCGTACTTATGGCGTCGAAAACCTGATTACTTACTACAGAAGAGCCCTCGTATCGCACACGCACGGCATCTGTAAACTTAGGTGCTTCCCCTTCACCTTGGTTAAGTCTTATAATGTAGTATTCGTAAGCTACATCTAAATATGTGGTATAATGAGTTTCAATAGCCTCGATAAGTAATGTGTTTTGATCTGGATTTGGCATTTCTAAATAATTACCAGCCTCATCTTGCTCCAATTCTTTAATTACTATGTCTGTGAATTTACGATTGCTTCCAGATTCAAAAAAACTTGAATTGTAATAATGGGTTGACAAATACGCTAATAAAGAATCTTTGTCTGCTATTTGTTGCTCTGTTCTGTCTCTTTCTTCAAACTTTACCGAAGAATCGTCATCCTTTTTACAAGAGATAACCACCGCGAATACGGTTATAATGTAAAGGCTGAATTTTAAATTTTTAAATTTCATATTACTCTGTATTATGTGTACTTAACCACCACAGCTTTGGTACACTGTTCATTATTGCTTAAATATAGCGCGCAAGATACAATAATATAATATTTTTGCACTAATATAAGAAGGTAGATT
>CAYMDB010000428.1:0-2580 GCA_964388865.1 uncultured Flavobacteriaceae bacterium | reverse complement strand
TTTTTTATTTTGAAATTTGCAATTATATAATTGCCAAGATGTCGCTCTCACGCATCATAAGGTAGTCTTTACCTTCTAGTTTAAGTTCGGTACCGCCGTACTTTCCGTATAGAACAGTATCACCAACTTTAACTGTTAAAGGTTCATCTTTTTTACCGTTGCCGATTGCAACAACAGTTCCCTTTTGCGGTTTTTCTTTTGCATTATCTGGAATGATAATACCTGAAGCTGTAGTAGTTTCAGCCTCCTTTGGTTCTACAAGAACACGGTCTGCTAAAGGTTTAATGTTTAAACTCATTTTTTTATATGTTTTAATTGTTGATTATAAATTACAGTATAAAAAAGGTCGAAAATTATGCCAAGGAGTAATGACTGACAAACTTGCAGACCTTAGAAGATTTGAGGTTTGAGCAAAAAAAAGCCAGCTAAATGCGCCGGCTATATACGTTATTTTGTTTTTTGCTTACTTGTCTTGTGAATCGCTTGTCGGTTCTGGACCATTCGTTGGAGGTAACATTGGCATTTCAGTCGCTTCTTTTGTATCTAAGGCTTTTGATTCTGTTGCAACGCCCGTATTAATGGTTAGGTTTGACGCCAGTATGAGAACAATTAAAGCAGTAGCTAAAAACCATGTACTTTTATCTAAAAAATCTCCTGTTTTCTTAACACCACCTAATTGCTGTGTTCCTCCACCACCAAAAGATGAGGACAAACCTCCACCTTTAGGATTTTGAACCATGATAACGACCACGAGTAAAAAGGCTACGATTACGATTAGTATTAAAAATATTGTAAATGCACTCATTTTATAATGTATTTTTTGCTTTTAATTCTTCTACCAATTTTATTTGGTCTGCAAAGAAACTACTTTTTTCTGGATATTTCAAACTTAAAATTTTGTAAGATTGAATTGCTTTATCAAAGTTTTTTTGTTCTAAATAAATACGTGCCAAAGTTTCTGTCATTAAGCTGTCAGAAACAGCATCATCGTTATTAACTAGTTTCGGTTTTGGCTTGTTGTCCTTTACGGGTTTTATCTTCGGATTTTCACTTATAAACTTGTCTATAATGGCGAGCTTCTCTCTAAATGGCGACGTAAAACCTGCATGTTCATTTTCAACTTCAGTTTCAATTTCAACTTCAACTGCATTTTCAGTTTCGCCTTCGTCCTCATCCCTAACAATAGGTTTAAAACTCGTAATTTTTAACCATTCGGTAAACGAATGCGATTCCGATTTATCAAATTCTAAGGGGCTTCCAATTTTAAGTTTTTTCTCTGGGGTGATATTTTTTAAATCAATCGAAATGATGGAATCTTCAATTTTTGGAGTCTCAAAATTTGCTTTAGGTGTAATGATAATTTTTGCTTCAAATAAATCCGGATCTAAAACTCCTTCCGTTGCCTTTATGTATTCCTTTAGTGCATCGTCTATGGTCACACTTTTTTCAACTGAAATATCATCTGCAGCATTCACTTCCAAAGCCTTTATGGATTCTGAATTGTGTTTAATCTGTTCAGAGATTTCGTTTTGCTGAAAGACCTCAGACGTAATATAATCAAAGAGAACACTGCGGTCTGTGGTATGCGCTGCCGTGATTTTTAAAGCGTTGTTGTATTTGTAACTTTCTTTGAGTTTCAGTCCTTTTAAATATAGCGCGCGTATGGGTTGAAAGTAGGGATAGGCATTAGTTTGCGATGCCAAAGCATCAGATTGCGCTGCAGTAACGGCCTCAGGATGTTGTAAAAGATATGTCAGTTCTTGAAGCTCCATAGTTTACCAATTGGCTAATGAGGCATTAAAAATATCTTGAGTGATGCGTTCAAAAATAACTTCGAACGCTTCGTCTTTTGTGGATCCTATTAATTGGGCGTTGGCTGGATAATCAAAGAAGAACGAAAATCTTTTTTCAAAATCTTTTTCAGGATCATTGATGTCAAAGTATCGCACATTTACGCCAATCGTTAATCTATTTTCAGCTGCTGTATTTTGAGCCGTTGCTGTCATTGGTGCGATGCGATATTCTGTAATTTCACCTTCATAAATTAAATCTCCACCGCTGTTAACCAAACTTAAACTGGTTTGATTTTGAATTAAATCTTGAAGCGCGTTTGTAAAATCGATATCTAAACCAGGTTCTACTAAATCAGCATTGTTCTGAAAAAAATTAACTTGAAATGTTTTGGCATTACCAGTATCAGCACCAGTAAAGGAATAGTTAACTTTACAAGCGGTAAGCACAAGGCAAACTAAAATGGTAGAATATTTTAAAAATTTCATGTCCTTTATAAGGTGTGTTCATTAATTGGCTCTAAATGTAAAGAACGAATTCTAAATTCATAATATTTTTTCAGGAATCCTAAACTTATCTTAAAGATCGTACTGTTTTATCTTTCTGTACAAGGTGCGTTCACTGATGCCGAGCTCAGCGGCGGCTAACTTGCGTTTACCACTATGACGCTCTAAAGATTTTTTAATTAATTCTAATTCTTTGTCGTGTAAGGATAGGGTTTCCTCTTCTTCAATTTCTTCGGCAAAATCGTACCTGTCCTCAACATTTTTTGAAGCAGTCTCGCGCATT
>CAYMDB010000427.1:0-2588 GCA_964388865.1 uncultured Flavobacteriaceae bacterium | reverse complement strand
ACATTACTTGTTGGTCCTGTAAAATTATATCCAGCTTCAATAATTTGTCTAAATCCTTCTATCTGATTGTAAATAAAGCCTACGCCCAGAATTAAAGTCGCCCATAACCAAAGCGTTAGCATTTGTCTGTTATTTTGCTGAAGCGCTCGCTTCCCTAGTACAAGCGTTAAACTACTTGCCAAAATAAGCACGAGACTTATAAAAAAAGCATTTGGCAGCTCAAAATCGCTCAACCAGTCTTCTCGTTTTCTGCTTACTATAAAGGCGCTAATTAAGCCTGCAAAAGACATTATTAATGAGCCAATGCCAAACCATAGCATCATTTTTTTAGACCTTGCTCTTTTATCTTCGATTGTTCCTTGTGTTAAATCCATCTATCTCAAAAATTTATCTACTACATATATAATTTGCAACATGGTAATATAAAATACGCTCGACAACATTAATTGTTTTGCCGCTTTTGTTGTGCGCTCTTTAAATAATCTAAAGGCGTAAAACAACATAAGCATTCCGACTAAAAGTACTAAGAAAGCACCCACAACCGACAATTTTAAATCTCCTGTAAATCCGAAGGCAGGAATTAAAGATGCGATGATGGTCCAAACACTATACATTATTATTTGTACAGCGGTTCCCTTGTCTCTCTTACCTGTTGGCAGCATAAAAAAGCCACCTTTCTCGTAGTCGTCAAACAAAAACCAGCCAATGGACCAGAAGTGTGGAAACTGCCAAAAAAACTGAATGGCAAATAAAGTACCGGGTTCTATACCAAAAGCGTTACGTGCAGCTACCCAGCCCAACATAAAAGGTATGGCACCTGGCAGGGCCCCAACAAAAACTGATAGGGATGTTTTTGTTTTTAGTGGCGTATAAATACTTGTATATAAAAATATGGAAATAGCGCCATACATGGCCGTCTTCGGATTGATGATATACAAGGTAATAACCCCTAAAATTGTCAATATTGATGCTATTGCAAAGGCGGTATTTACGGACATGCGACCCGCAGCTATAGGTCGGTTTTTAGTACGATCCATCAGTGCATCTAAGTCGCGCTCAATAATTTGGTTGTATGCATTTGAGGCTCCAACCATAAAATAACCTCCTAGCGCTAACAAAACAAGCGTTACAAAACTTATAGTTTCTGCTCCTAGCAAATAACCAGCAATCGAGGAAAATACAACACTAATGGACAATCCCATTTTAGTAATTTCCTTAAAATCTGTTATCACAGAGGCTATTGATACCGACGATTTTGTGCTGCTCAAACGTTGCGTATTTAATTCTTTTCTTAGCGTCTGCAAAGATAACTTGAAAAATGATTATCACCAACGTAAAACATTAGTTTTAAAATCTAATGCCTTAGAATAGTCATAAATTAACATCGGTGTATTTAAAATAAAAGAACCCCCTAAAAATCGTTATACCAGTTGAATAAGTCAGTTCTCACACCGATGCTAAACCACAAGGTATTAGAATCCACAGTGGTAGCAGTAATCGCTTCTGGATTGAAATCTCTGTAAACAATGTTGGTAAATAACTTTAAATTGGTGGCAGGATTTATTAAGTAACCAGCCTGTACTTCAGTCATAAAACTGTTGGTTGTATTACCACGTCCAATTTTTATCCCCGTATCTGCATCGCGATCATTATAATTTCTGTAGATATCACCGCCGTAAGAAAAATTATCGTCGTCGGTATTAAAATCAAACCCTCGCTGCCCAATAATAAGTTTAGCATCTGCAAACCAACGTTTATAATTATAACGACCAATAAGCACTAGTTCTCTGAAGTTTGCACCCCAGAGATGTGCCATCGGCTGATTAAAATGTGCATAGTTGAGAATTTGTGTGTTATGCGAATAAGTATATGGCCTAACCTGATTGTATTCTGTCTGCAGCAATAAGTTATCCACCTTAAAGGCATCAAAGTATTTAGTACCGAGTTGAAAGCCAAACTTATTTTTCCAGCTTTTTTCTCCGCCAGTAACTTCCCCTAGAGAAAATTCATCTAAAATAAATTGAGTATAAATATTAATTTTATTATTCCACTTATACTTGGAACTCAAACCCAAAATAGCATTACCTGCCCCTTGACCTGTTTGAAACTCAATAGCTCTAAAAAATATAATTGGATTTAAGTAATTCACATCAAAACCTCTTCCGTTGCTATCGGCCCACATTACAGATTCAAATAAACCGATATTTAAACGTTTTGAAACATTCCAACTTAAATAATGATTAGCCATATATTTGGTTAAAAAGGCTTTATCAACCACCACTTCGGGACGCACATCCTTTAACCACATCCATGTGCTCGTGTATTTTATTTTCCAAAAACTGGCGTTAAGTTTTAAGAAGGGATGCGGACTAGCAACATCACTTTTTAGTAGGGATCTATATCCATCGCCAATAAAATTTTTGCCATGACCAAACTGAATGTTTAAAAAATCGGCAGGCGTGTAAGATAAATAAGCTTCAGCTACCGGATAATCGTATGCGTTTTCTTTAAACCGTTTGGCAATCCCACGACCGGGAATAATTGCTGGATCTGGACCAAAAGCTCTTAAACTTTCTGCATATTGATTA
>CAYMDB010000426.1:0-2603 GCA_964388865.1 uncultured Flavobacteriaceae bacterium | reverse complement strand
TACCTCCTGTTGCAAATACAATATAATATCTTGGTGTAAACTGTCTAAGCAAAGGTCTGAAACCAATATTTTTAACAGGATTAGTCCATTGTTCTCTGTCTCTAATGGTCCAGCCAGTTTTTTCTAAGAGCCAATCGAGTTGCCAATCTTCAAATTCGTGGTAGTGCCGGTCTCGCATATCGGTTTTGCTTCGATAAGCTGAAGAAAACCAGAGTCTCAGGGGTACGCTTATTAAAATTTTATCAGCCTTAATTGCTTTTAGAACTTCATAAGGGGAGAGGAGATGTTCAAAAATTTCGAATGCTGTTATAACATCAGTCGAAGAATTTTTAATAAAAGTATGATCTTCATCCAGGTCTTCTCCAGTAGTGTTTATAACTGAATAACCTTTAGAAATCATAAGTTCTGAAAATGGGTTTGCTACACCTAAATCTAAAATGGACTCTGAAGTATCAATATGCTTTTTTAAAAACTCAAAGGTATGTTTATAACGTTTATTCGGATATGTTTTTTCGTACATGTTAACTTGTCGCGACTGTGGAAATAATACTTTTAATATTGATAAACGATACAATTTATATTCATTCCAGCACCTATACTAGCAAACATAATGATGTCACCTTTTTTAATATCTTGACCTTTTAGTCTTCCTTTTAAAATCATATCGAATAGAGTTGGTACAGTTGCTACGCTAGAATTACCGAGTAAATTTATAGACATTGGCATAATGCCTTTGGGCATGGTCATACCGTGCAGTTTGTAAAATCGTTTCACAATAGCTTCATCCATTTTTTCATTGGCCTGATGTATCAATATTTTCTTGATATCATTAATAGAAACACCACTTTTTTCTACACACTCTTTTAAAGCTTTTGGCACATTGGTCAATGCAAATTCATAAATTTTACGACCGTACATTTTTATGTAGCGACGTTGATCTGTAATTTTTGGGTTGTTTGTTTTTCCGAAAAATATAAAATGGGCTTCATCTAAAGCGTAAGTAGCACTTTCGTGCGCTAAGATGCCGCCCTCTTCGCTACTCTTTTCAATGATAACCGCCCCAGCACCATCGCTATAAATCATAGAATCTCTATCGTGTTTGTCTATCACTCTAGATAAGGTTTCAGAGCCAATAACTAAGCAGCGGTTAGCGATTCCGGAGGTGATAAATGATTTGGCTTGAATAACACCCTCTATCCAACCTGGGCAACCAAAAAGTAAATCATAGCCGACGCATTTTGGATTTGCTATTTTTAATAAATGTTTGACACGAGAGGCGATACTCGGTACGGTATCACTTTGTTCGGTATTGTGTTTGATATCACCATAATTATGAGCAACAATGATGTAATCTATACTTTCTTTATCGATTTTAGCATCCTCAATAGCTTCTTTAGCGGCCAAAAAAGCAATATCAGAATTTATCTGATTGTCATTTACATAACGTCGTTCCTGTATGCCAGTGATTGCTTTAAATTTTTCAACAATAGTTTCATTAGTACTGTTTATAGAGGACCCATCAGCATTTAAAAATTGATGCTGATAAAAATCTTCATTCTTTTCAACAATACTAGGTATATAACTTCCCGTACCTGTTATTTTTATACTCATCGTTATTTATATCAAGTTCATTATTACGAATCTACTGAATATTGGAGAAAGTTTTAAGTTTTTATCTTTTGAAACTTTCATTTTTGTCAAATTCGTAAGGACACAAACATTTAACTAATTAAAAATAAAAAAAAGTCCTTAATTTAATTTTATTTTTAGTTGGAAAGTGTTGTTATGCTTCCATATACTCCTCTATCGGTGCGCAACTGCAAATTAAGTTTCGGTCCCCAAAAGCATCGTCTACGCGTCGCACACTTGGCCAGAATTTATTGGTTTTTACATAATCTATTGGGAATGCTGCAGCTTCTCTTGTGTATGGGAACAGCCACTCGTCTGAAGTCAACATTTCCATTGTATGCGGTGCATTTTTTAAAATATTGTTATGTTCATCCTTTTCAGTGTTTTCAATTTCTTGTCTGATAGAGATCATAGCATCGCAAAATCGGTCCATTTCAGCTTTACTCTCACTTTCTGTAGGTTCAATCATCATGGTGCCCGCCACTGGAAAGGATACAGTAGGTGAGTGAAATCCGTAATCAATAAGTCGTTTAGCAATGTCATTAACTTCTATGCCTTGAGCTTTAAAGTGACGGCAATCAATAATCATTTCGTGTGCAGCTCTACCATTTTCTCCAGTGTAAAGTGTAGGATAATAACCTTCTAAACGTTCTTTTATGTAATTAGCATTTAAAATAGCGATTTCTGTTGCCTGTTTTAAACCTCTATACCCTAACATTTTTATATAACCATAAGAAATAAGACAAACTAAAGAAGAACCAAACGGTGCTGCTGAAATTGCAGAGATCGCTTGTTCACCTCCAGTTGAAATTACAGGATTTCCAGGTAAAAATGGTGCTAATTGTTTGGCTACACAAACAGGTCCAACACCAGGCCCACCACCTCCATGAGGTATCGCAAAGGTTTTATGTAAGTTTAGATGACAAACATCTGCACCAATATTGCCTGGGCTAGTCAATCCAACTTGAGCATTC
>CAYMDB010000425.1:0-2613 GCA_964388865.1 uncultured Flavobacteriaceae bacterium | reverse complement strand
AATAATAGAATGCATATCTGTTCTTTTCAGCTTTGCCTCTATCTTAAATAACACATAATGCAATGGGTTATTGCTCTGGTTACATAAATATGGTGTAGGCAACTCCTTAAGGCTTAAGGTGCTAATAGCATCAGCATTTAGAAACTTTAAGATGGATTTATACACGTCTATAAAATCTGTGGTCTTTAGATTTTTAGCGTGAATTAGGCCGCCATAAGAAAGTCCTTGATGCGAATAAACAACATCATCAACCACATTTGCTGGTAGTAAGGCTACGAGCTTTTCCTTTTTAAAAATCATCAAAGAAAAATCTTGAAACCTATCGCTGTGATAGTCCATAAAATCTCTTTGAAACAGAAAGGTAGCTTGGTTGCTATTCTTCAAAAAAGAATCCCACAATACTTTGTTTTCTGGTCGATATGGTTGAATTTTAAAAATAATTTTTGCGTTTTACAATTAATTCGCCGTGAATTTACAAATTTTGAATTTTGCGGAATCAATTTATCGATTGAGATATCAACCGATCTATAAAAAGGCTGAGCTTCATTGCACCCCTGCTATTTAGGTGGTCACCGTCGTAGAAGTCGGCATTTGTAAAATTTTCAGCATTTAATAAATTCAAATACTGGCAGTTGTCATAACTTGTCTCCATTTTTTTTCCTGCCTGAAGCACCAATTTTAATTGGGACTGGTTTAAATTATCCGAGTAACTATTATGTGCAGGCATGGTCACTAAAAGTACATTTACACCTTCGGCTTTGCATAATTGTACTATGTTTTCAAGAAATTGTATATTTTCTTCAACTAAAGAATTGTCTTTAGCCGTGTGTTTTTTGGCTGCGATTAAACCCACCTCATTTAGGGGTTTATCCACTTGTTCTTGGTCAAAAGATGCCCAACCAGATGGCTCTGCAATTATCATGTCATCATGATTTATGTAGTAATCTTTAAGTCGGGTTAAGTTGTTTTTTAGTTTCACACTTAGAACTTCACTTTTATGCTTCAATTTGCTTGACACCTTTAAATCATAGTACAAACTATAATCTTTTAGTCGCCATGATTCTGATCCATAGCGGAGCTGTTCATGCAAAGTAGTGTAAGATAAACGCAGCACCACAGTCTTTAATTTTGGTAAGTCTTTTAAATAGGTCTTAAGAAGCTCATAATCCATATCTATAGTCTGGGACACGTGACCCAAATTATAGGTAGACTCTGAAAAATATTCAGGATTAAGGCCATACATGGTATGCGAACTTCCCAAAAGTAATGTCTCTATTGAATCCTTATGAAGTTCTATTTGTGACCTTTTAAGAGCAAAATCATTAGGGATTTGTCTCAACAGCACTTCTAACAAAAGTGCAATTGCCAATACTGGAATTAAAAAAGCAAGTGTCTGTTTTATAAACCTTTTCATCGTCTAAAATTGAAAATAGAGAAACTGTTGCTCTTCACCATTAAAGTAAACTATTAAAAATACAATACTGTAATAAAATGCCAGTCTGTATGTTCTTTTGTATTTTGAAAAAATCTGCTCAAGGGCATGCTCTTTCGCTCTTCCAAACCATTCCACAATGAAAAAGAAGGTGATGAGAACTAATAAAACAATAGCCTCTAAGCGATTTGGAAATTGAGGTAAATTAAATATTGAAAAGGAGGCTATTCTATTTAAATAATCTAAGGCAATACTAAGTGAGTCTGATCTAAAGAATATTCGGGCAAAAACCAAAAACAAAAAGGTATGAAACATACCAAACAACTCTTTTGCATTAGGTATATATTTATTGTAAGCGACTACAGTTGTGTATTTCGTGTTTTTTCCTCTGATGATGTAAGGCACAAAGTGAAGGGCGTTTATAAATCCGTAGACCACAAATTTCCAGTGTGCGCCATGCCAAAGTCCGATGACCAAAAATATAGCAAAAGTATTCCTTAATTTCATCCATTTACTGCCTCTGCTGCCACCCATAGGGATATAAAAATAATCCTTAAACCATGTAGTTAAAGAAATGTGCCATCGACGCCAAAATTCAGCGATATTTCGCGAAAAATATGGGAAGGCAAAATTTTTCTTCAAATTAAATCCGAATAATCGCGCCACACCGATAGCAATATCTGAGTACCCTGAAAAGTCACAGTAAATCTGAATAGTAAATAAAAAGGCCCCAAAAACCAGAGTGCTTCCTGAATAACTAACATAATTCTCGAAAATATCATTTACAAAAACCGCACAATTATCGGCAATAACCATTTTTTTAAAAAGGCCCCAGAGGATTTGTTTTAAACCGTCTGTGGCTTTTCTATAGTCAAATAGACGCGGTTTTTCAACTTGAGGTAAAAAACTTGAAGCGCGCTCTATCGGTCCTGCCACCAACTGTGGAAAAAAACAAACATACGATGCAAATGCTATTAGATTACTAGTAGGTTTTATTTTGCCTCTATAAATATCAATAGAGTAACTCATGGTTTGAAAGGTGTAAAAACTGATGCCTACCGGTAATATGATGTTGAGATAATTGAGATCTAGCGTTCTTCCAAAGAGTAGAAAGGCTTCATTAAAATTTTCAATAAAGAAATTGTAATATTTAAAAAATCCCAGAATACCTAGGTTCAACA
>CAYMDB010000424.1:0-2616 GCA_964388865.1 uncultured Flavobacteriaceae bacterium | reverse complement strand
GGTAGTGGTCCGCAAGATAGAGACGAAACATTAGAGGGTTTTAAAATTTTTAAAGTCATAGCCGACCATTTGGCTTCAAAAGGAATTGCCTCTTTCCGTTATGACGATAGAGGTGTAGGTGAAAGCACAGGTGATTTTGTAAATAGTACCATTGACGACCATGCAAAGGATTTGGAAAGCATCATGGATTATTTTAAAACAAACAAAAAGTATCCGTTTAATGGTTTTATATTGTTTGGACATAGTCAGGGAGGCATTCTTGCTGGAAAAGTTGCGGTTGGGAATAAATCTGTGAAGAAAGTGATTTTAATGGCAGCACCTGCTGTAACATTAATAGAAGTGGTTACTTACCAGGTGAGACAAGAGTATGAGCATACGGATTTACCAAAAAAAATAATTGAAGCTGACGTGTCTGCACACAATAAATTGATGAGAGCTATTGAAGATAATAAGAATATAGATGAAGCATACCAGTTATTCAGACAAACAACCGAAACCATTTTATATAAAATGAGTTCGTCACATGATGTAGACTCTTTAAAAATAGAACAACAAGCAATTGCAAAAGCTGATGAATTTAAAATAATCTATGGACTACCTTCGCTAACATCTTTTCTTTATTACGACCCTTCAAAAGATTACGAACAACTAAAAGTACCGGTATTAGGTTTGTTTGGTAGTTTGGATTATCAAGTTCCTATTTTCCAAAACAAGGATCGAATGGAAAACGCCCTTCTAAAATCAGGAACAGATTATCATTTTATAACGTTTGATAAGGCCAATCATTTTTTCCAAAAGGCAATAACGGGTCAACGAAATGAATATGCAACACTTGAAATGAGATTTGTGGATGGTTTTCTAAATAAAATTTCCACTTGGATACTTGATTCAAACCTTTAAGAAAATAAACTTTATAGAGTACACATAATTATTTAGCATTTATATTAGTTGACCATAAAAGTTACAAATAATAACAATTTATTGAAAACTGATAAACAAAAACAGACATTCTTAAATAAAGAGTAAACTGTAATTTAACCCTAATATTATACATAATGGAATCATTACAACAACAACGTATCGAATTTGCAAGCAGAAAATTTTTAGCGACACCACTTTCTGGATTAATAGCTTGGTTAATGGTAGGCGTTTCAGGATTATTTTTCCCTGATAGAGTAACCGTCTGGGTACTCTTTATTGCTACTGGAAGCATTGTGTATTTAGCACTCTTTATATCAAAATTTACAGGAGAAAACTTTTTAGATAAAACAAAACCTAAAAATATATTTGATGGGTTGTTTTTGTATATAGTAGCTCAAGCTGTGTTAGTCTATGCCATTGCCATTCCTTTCTTTTTGGCTGATTATACATCATTGCCATTAACGGTGGGTGTTTTAACAGGAACCATGTGGCTGCCATTTTCATGGATTATTAAGCATTGGGTGGGAATTTTTCATGCAGTGTCGAGAACAGTTCTAGCTGTTATGTTTTGGTATGTATTTCCAGAGCAACGATTTGTGGTTATACCATTTACCATTGTATTTATTTATAACATTACCATTTTTATTATAATTAAGCGAACTAAAAAAACATATTATGAAATACGGAATAGTTACAGGAAGTAGTAGAGGTATTGGTTTAGCCACTGTAGAGTTGCTAAGCAGTCAGCCTGGTTATTATTTGATTGGTTCGTCTACTATAGGGATTAACCTTTTAAATAAAACCAATTTTAGATGTTTAAAACTTGATTTATCAAATAGCAATTCAATTTCAGAGTTTGCTGATCAAATTGGAAATATTAAAATTGACTTTTTAATTAATAACGCAGGCGTTTTAATCGAAAAATGGGATGCTTCCGAAATCAATATTGAACAATTGAAAAAGACTTTCGAAATTAATGTGTTTGGCACAATTGAATTAACTGAAAAGCTATTTCCCAGATTAAATCCTAAGGCACATATCATCAATATAACATCAGATTGGGGTTCTTTTAATGAACAAAACTTTGATGCTTTTCAACCGCATTACAAAATGTCTAAGGCTGCTTTAAATATGTACACTAAGTTATTGGCAAAGCGATTACAAAGTAATAATATAACAGTATCGTCTTTAGATCCAGGATGGACACAAACTGATATGGGAGGAAAAGTAGCTCCTCGATTACCTAAAGATGTCGCTGCTGATATTTTAAATTTATTAAGCAACGATGTTGAAAGTGGAAAATTTTGGCATCAAGGTAAGATTAGAGAATGGTAGTTAAATAGAAAATGGTTCTTAACTAAAGTCAATGAATAAATTTTAATCCCATAATACTTTTGTTATATAATAAAAATAAAATCATGAATATTAAAAAAGTATTATTTGGGATGTTAATTTGTGTGTCAATATCATCCTGTTCAGTGCAACAATTTGCGGTGAATACAGAAACACAACCATTTGAAAATGGAGGAAAAGTATTTGGAGAAAAAACAAAGGAATTAACCTTTAAAAAAACAAGTGATTTACATTTACTAGGTATCAATGTTAAGGAAAGTAATGTAAAAGCACTTGTTGGCGAATTGGATGCTAAAAAGTATACCATTGAAACAAAATCTAGTTTATGGCTTCGAATCCTTT
>CAYMDB010000423.1:0-2619 GCA_964388865.1 uncultured Flavobacteriaceae bacterium | reverse complement strand
GTCGCTTTTATCATTATAGGAGCAAAGGCCGTTTGCCGTTGCAACCCATAATTTTCCGAAATTATCTTTGTAAAGCGCATTAATTCTATTAGAGCTAATTGTTGAATTTCCTCTAAAATGACGATAACGTTTAATGTTTACAGAGTTGTAAGAGAAAAGCCCATTATTAGTGCTAAACCATATCTTACCATGGTTATCTTCTACTATACTGGTTATTTGAGTGTAGGCTACACCACCTTCCGGAGTTACTTTAGACAATGAAATTTGAGGATCGTTTGTGCCAAATAAAGCAATTGGCATAAAAACAATTAACAAGCGTAGCAGACGTTTCGCCATGACATTTTTTATGAACTAAATTACAAATTAATAGGTATGTAAAAAGACATTATGAATTAATTCTTAGTACAAATGTTGTTTTGTGTTACATAATTACTAACATGGAACATCTGTGCTAGTAAATGGGAACATTAGTTTCAACAAACAAAAAAATAACCTTTTACATTTGACTTAAAATTAATTTAACTATTTCGTAAAGTGGTAACTACTGTGAACAAAAGAACGTATATTTTAGGTTTTCTATTGCTATTGATTTTTGCGTGTAAGTCAGATCATTTAAAGGTAAGTACTCACAAGGACATTGACCGTAAAGTAGAAAAAGCTTCACGTAATTTAAAAGATTTAGCACTAAACCTTAAGCGGCAATCAGATTTTTCAAAGTTCCCAAGGAGTCTAAAAAAGTCTGGTGATATTAAGATGGTGAATACCTCTGATTGGACTAGTGGTTTTTATCCCGGGGTATTGTGGTTAATGTACGGCCTTACTGAGGACATTTATTGGAAACAAAATGCCACACTTTTTACAAACGCTCTAGAGAGTGAGCAAAATAACACCTTAGACCATGATATAGGATTTAAAATGATGTCGAGTTTTGGGTTGGGCTACAAATTTACTAAAGACCAACATTACAGGGAAGTTCTTATTCAATCTGCTAAAACCCTTACCACTAGATTTAATTCTAAAGTAGGGTGTATTCGTTCATGGGACCATCATGAAGATAAATGGGGATTTCCGGTAATTATTGATAACCTAATGAATCTAGAACTTTTATTTTGGGCCTGGAAAGAAACTGGTGACCAAGACTTTTACAACGTGGCAAGTACTCATGCCAAAACGACCCTTAAAAATCACTTCAGGGAAGATTATAGCTCATACCACGTTGTAAATTACGATACCGTTTCTGGAGCTGCAATCCACAAAGCAACCCATCAAGGATTTTCCGATAATTCCTCATGGGCTAGAGGTGAGGCTTGGGCTCTTTATGGTTATACAATGGCCTACCGCGAAACTACCGACAACCAATTTTTAACACAAGCAGAAGAGATTGCCAATTACATTATAAATATTGCACGATTGCCTCAGGATTTTGTGCCATTGTGGGATTTCAGTGTCAACAGCACTGGTGGTGAACCTAAAGATGCTTCTTCTGCGGCTATTATAGCCTCTGCCTTATTTGAATTAAGTACATTAACCAAAACAAATTCACAGGAATATTTAGGTGTGGCCAATAAAATAATAAAATCACTCTCATCAGAGAATTATTTTAATGTTCAAGGAGAAAATAAAGGGTTCTTATTAAAACATTCAACAGGTTCTAAGCCTAAAAATTCCGAAGTTGATGTGCCATTAATCTATGCCGATTACTATTTTTTAGAGGCGCTCTCTAGACAAATTAAAATTACCACAAACCAAACTACAGCTTTATGAATACAAACCAATTATTCTTCAGACTAATTTGTCTAATTTCTATTCTTATGTTTTATCATGGGTATGCTCAAACTATTGATATTAATGGAAATGTTAAAGATGAAACAAATATGCCTCTCCCAGGTGTAAATATAATTCTCAAAGGAACGAAAACTGGTACTAGTACTGATTTTGATGGTAAATACAGTATTTCTGCTTCTGTAGGTCAAACCATGGTGTTTTCCTATCTTGGATTTAAGACAAAAGAGGTTATAGTAGGAAGCGCCAATACGTATGATGTTACTCTGAGCACAGATAACTCACAATTAGATGAAATCGTTGTTGTAGGATATGGTACTCAAAAAAGAAGTGACGTTACAGGTTCGGTTAGTTCAGTGTCAAGGGGGCGCTTAGAGCAGATACCTAACACAAACTTTTCACAAGCCATTCAGGGGGCTGTCTCTGGCGTTAGCGTTCAAACAACAGGGGCCTCAGCAGATGGTGATGAGATTAATATATTGATTAGAGGTCGAAATTCTTTCAGTAATGGAAGAAATCAACCACTGATTGTTTTAGACGGTGTCCCATATAGTGGAAATATATCTGAGATAAACCCCACGGATATTGCCTCTATTGATATTTTAAAAGACGCATCTTCATCAGCTATTTATGGATCAAGAGCTGCTAATGGTGTTATTTTAATAACATCTAAAAAAGGATTCAGAGGCACCGTTAAGTTTTCATATGATGGCGTGTACGGTTCTGAAAATTTAACTGAATTTCCGAAACCAATGTCACCTTCTGAATATTATAATTTCAAACTGATAAGGGATGAAACACTCATAACAGATTCTGAAAGAGAACTTTTTGAAAATG
>CAYMDB010000422.1:0-2622 GCA_964388865.1 uncultured Flavobacteriaceae bacterium | reverse complement strand
ATGCGATTTATGCAAATATAGACGTCTAAATAATACAAAAATTAAGCGTTTAAAAAAGCAATTACTTCTTCAAGTAGTTGCTTTTTTTGTTTGTTTCTCGGATTCCTTCCTATCCTAGAACGCTTCTCAAAATAGCAAGAATTTAGTTAATTTTATACGACTTGATGCATCGCTCAATTATATTTTTTTGGTTAATCAAAGTGGTACAATCTTCTTTGCGCATTGGCGTTATTAACACAAAACATAAGCAAAATGATAGCAATACTTATTTATGAATTGGATCTAAAGGACGAGAATAAGACCATGAAAATCGAAATAAATCCCTGAAATTAACACCAAATATCAATTTGCGTTGCCGTTTTCAGAGTTTCGACAAAAAAACATATAATACTTATAAAACACTGGAAAATTAATCTTTTGCTATATTTGTAAAAGACCCTAAATACTTAACCCCATGAAAAATTTAGTTCTTACGGCTTTTCTTGGCCTGACTTCAATAGTTGCCACAGCCCAAAATGATTTAGACGTTTTACTTACTGCAGGTGTAGAAGATGCACAACGCTTTGCTAAGGATTATTTAGCTCCAGGCAGTAATGCTTTGATGCACAGTATGAATGCCAATTGGTTTAATTCTGCAAAGGCAAAACCTCTGGGTGGTTTTGAAATTTCTGTAATTGCTAATGCATCTTTAGTAAAAGACGAGCATAAGACCTTCAATTTAAATACGTCCGAGTATAGTAATGTGCAGTTTGCGCAAGGGTCAAGCTCACAGTTGGTTTCCTCTGTATTAGGAGAAAACGATCCAGCTATTTTTGTAGAAGTGCAATACGATGATCCTATTTTTGGATCTCAAACGGTTCAAGTAGAACTGCCAAACGGTATTGGTGAATCTAGCTCTAACCTTTTGCCTACTGCCGTAATACAAGGAGCCGTAGGTCTTAGTCATGGTATGGAATTAAAAGCACGCTTTGTGCCTAAAATAGAAACAAACAATGTAAGCCTTAGTATGTACGGCGCTGGTTTGCAATTAGAATTTACAGAATTGTTGCCTGGCAGTAAATTATGGCCAGTTGCAGTTTCGGGTTTAGTTGCTTACAATCACATTGACGGGTCTTATAATCTCACTGGGTCTTCCGGAATAGAGGGTGAAAACCAACGTTTGGAAAATGATACGAATACTTGGCTATTTCAGCTCATTGCTTCAACTAAAATGCCAGTCATTAATTTTTATGGTGGGTTAGGTTATATATCTGGCAAGTCGCAATCCGATCTATTGGGAACGTATAGGGTTTCAGATGGGATTTTAACCTCAAGTACTATAACAGACCCCTTTTCTGTTGCAAGTGAAGTATCAGCTGTAAGAGGTACGCTCGGAGCTAAGTTAAAACTTGGTTTTTTTAGGCTCAACGCAGAATACCATTTATCGGAATTTGATACATTTTCAGTGGGTGTCCACTTTGGCTTTAGGTAGATCTTTTTCTATGTTATAAACACAAAATAACTCGAGTAAATCATGCGCTTTCTTCCTTAACCGTAATTTTATTCGTAAATTTGTAGTACGTTAAAATTCATAAGTTTCACATTAAAAACATATAACAACAGAAAATGTGCTTTTATGCGGTTTTTGTTGAAACCCAAGATTTTAAAGCGAATTCCATTAGACATTAACTTAAAATAAAAAAAACAAATGAAAGTAACCGTAGTTGGAGCAGGTGCCGTGGGCGCAAGTTGTGCAGAGTATATTGCCATAAAAAACTTTGCCTCAGAAGTTGTAATTTTAGATATTAAAGAAGGCTATGCCGAAGGTAAGGCTATGGATTTAATGCAGTGCGCTTCTTTAAATGGATTCGACACCAAAATAACAGGAAGTACAAGTGATTATTCTAAAACTGCAGATAGTGATATTTGCGTAATTACTTCTGGTATTCCAAGAAAGCCGGGGATGACTCGTGAAGAGTTGATAGGTATCAACGCCGGGATTGTAAAAACGGTAGCGTCTAGCTTAGTTGAGCATTCACCGAATACCATTCTAATAGTAGTGAGTAATCCTATGGATACGATGACCTATTTAGTCCATAAGACTACAAATTTATCAAAACATAAAATCATAGGAATGGGCGGAGCTTTAGATTCTGCGCGTTTCAAATACAGATTAGCGGAAGCTTTAGAAGCCCCAATTAGCGATGTAGACGGTATGGTTATCGGTGGCCACAGTGATACAGGTATGGTGCCATTAATATCACATGCAACACGAAACAGTATTAAAGTTTCAGAATTTTTATCAGAAGAACGTTTAAATCAAGTCACAGAAGACACTAAAGTTGGTGGTGCTACACTTACCAAACTTTTAGGAACCTCTGCTTGGTACGCACCAGGTGCTGCGGTCAGCGGCTTAGTTCATGCCATTGCCTGCGACCAAAAGAAAATGTTCCCATGTTCTACGCTTTTAGATGGTGAATATGGCTTAAGTGATTTATGCATCGGGGTTCCCGTTGTTTTAGGGAAAAATGGCATTGAAAAAATAGTTGATGTGCCTTTAAGCGCTGCTGAAAAAGAACACATGGCAGCAAGTGCTGAAGGTGTTAAAAAAACTAACGCTGACCTTAACAGCGTTTTAGCTTA
>CAYMDB010000421.1:0-2623 GCA_964388865.1 uncultured Flavobacteriaceae bacterium | reverse complement strand
ATTGCAATGCACGATGACGTTTCGTTCACACCCACAGCCACTCAAAGTTAAGCAATTAGAATTACTTTTTTATACCTATATCTGCCTCTATCCTAACTTTGAAATGATTTTGTCTTTATTTATGGCAACAGTTATAACTGTTATACTCAATACTTGCATCCCTTAGGTTTTGGACATACAACCTCTAAAAAGTTACTTTTTTTTTACTTTCTCCAAAAGTTTCTTACCTTTCTACCCTCCCACCAAATGTAAAATCTTAAATCTACATTCCTTGAAAAAAATACCCGTTTTAAAAGATTTTGTAGATCGTCAACAATTTCAAGACGATCATCGCTCTATGTTTTCAAAATTAAACAAGGATATCCCAGCTGGCATCGTTGTGTTTTTGGTGGCATTACCACTTTGTTTAGGGATTGCGCTAGCTAGTGGCGCGCCCTTAATTTCTGGATTGATTTCTGGAATAATTGGTGGTGTAGTCATTGGTTATCTCAGCAAATCGGGAACTAGTATTAGTGGTCCGGCAGCCAGCGTCTCTGCTGTGGTTTTAATTGCAATAGAAGAGTTAGGAAGTTTTCAACTTTTTTTAGGAGCACTTATTATTGCTGGACTTATTCAAATTGTATTGGGTATTGTGAAGGCTGGAATTCTTGCCGACTACATGCCTACAAGTATCATTAAAGGCCTTTTGGCTGGTATTGGTATTATTCTAATCCGATCTCAACTTCCATATACCGTTGGTTACGAATTGAATAAAAGTAAAATGCTCAATTATTCTGAAGATTACTTTGGTAACGCCCCTGCTATGATTTCACAATTTTTCAGTGCCTTTACTGTGGGTGCCATGGTAATATCAGTCATTTCCTTGGTGATTTTAATTTTTTGGGATAAAACGTCATTAAAAAAATTTAAATTAATTCCACCTGCTTTGGTTGTTGTCATTTTAGGAGTAGTGCTCAATCAGCTTTTTAATTATATAATCCCGACATTATACCTCGATGGTATTCATTTAGTGAACATTCCTAAAGTTGATAGCATAAGCACATTTTTTACGTTTCCAGATTTTAGTGGCTATAACAATCCAAAAATTTGGACAACGGCATTTACACTAGCGATAATTGCATCCATTTCTACCCTATTAAATATTGAAGCCACTGATAATATCGATAAATTAAAACGTCGCACACCACCGAACCGCGAACTTATTGCTCAGGGTGTTGGAAACACACTTTCGGGTTTTTTAGGTGGAATAGCGATTACCTCTGTAATTGTACGAAGTTCTGTAAATATTGAGGCTGGGGGCCAAACCAAGCTAAGTACCATTATTCACGGTCTACTTTTGTTGGTAAGTGTTTTGTTTTTAAGTAGTATCATCAACTTAATTCCCTTAGCCTCTTTAGCCGCTATCTTACTTGTCGTTGGTTATAAGTTAGCCTCAATTAGCGTTTTTAAAGGTCTATATAAACGTGGCTGGAATCAATTTATACCCTTTGTGCTAACGGTTGTATTTATTGTATTAACAGATGTACTCACAGGGGTTTTGATTGGTTCGGCATTGAGTATTTTCTTTTTGCTGAGAAGCAATTACTACAATCCGTTTTACATTGAAAATATAAAATATGTACAAGATAAGGTCATTAAGTTAGAGCTATCTAATGAGGTTTCCTTTTTTAATAAGGCTTCTATTAAAAATATTTTATGGAGCGTGCCAGACAATAGCAAATTATTAATAGATGCCACTTTTACAAGCTATATAGACCCCGATGTTATTGATATCTTAAACGATTTTCAAAATACGGCTGCTGTAGACCACAACATAGACGTTAATATTATTGGTCTCAAGGACAAATACGTTTCAGGTGAAGAAGTTGATTTTTACAGAAAGACAAAAGCAGAAATTAAAGCCAAAACAACGCCTATTGAAATTTTAGGGTATTTAAAAGAGGGAAGCACTACCTACGCTAGCAGAAATTTAATGTCGCGCAAAGTAAACTCAGCGGATCTTATAGAGTATCTCAATGAAGATCCATTGGCCGTTGTGGTAACCTCTATAGATTTGCGCGAACCGCTAAACATGATGCTCAACACAACTATTGGCGATTTGGTTTCCTTACGGACTGCAGGCCACATTCTTAATGCACAAAATATTTTAAATTTGGAGATTTCAAGTAGGGATCAAGGGGCTAAACTGGTCTTGTTTTATGGCAATTCTGACAATTCAATTATTAAAAAAGCACTTAAAAACCATTTGGACAATACCCCTTCAAACTTGTCTTCATTAATTGATAATGCTTTGAAAAACGCACAATTCTCTGAGCGTGATTTGAAATCTGAATCTATAGACACACTATCAAATGAGATTGTAAACTTTAACATAGAAAAGGCAAAAGCCGATCTGGTAAACAATAGCGCTTATTTTAAAGAAGCCATAAGCAAAGGAACTGTAGGTATAGCTTCTGCTTTTTTTAATAGAGAAGACCAAAGCATTGTTTTTTCTGAACTTTATACGCTTGAAAATCGTTGAATTTATTTTCGTTTTCAGGCCTGAGTCTAAAACTAATGTTTTGAGTTGCTTTAAAACATGCTTATTTTAGTGAAATTTAGTGAACCTTCAAAGTTAATTTCA
>CAYMDB010000420.1:0-2624 GCA_964388865.1 uncultured Flavobacteriaceae bacterium | reverse complement strand
CTTAGACGCTATTACAAAAGAAGTATCCCGTATCACTAATTTAACTGATGCCGATTTAGAAGGTCAAAATTTAAGAAATACCGATTTAACCCTACCGTCGCGCTTGTCCTTTGGGGCTGGAATTGGTGACCCACAATCCTGGTTTGTTGGAGCAGAATACACACTTCAAACCACTGCCGATTTTTCAAATCCAATTTTTTCAAACCAAATTTCTACTTTTGAAAATGCGTCAAAATTTGCGTTGGGTGGATTTTTTATTCCCGATTATAACGCCTTCTCAGGTTACTTTAAACGTGTGGTTTACAGAGCTGGTGTGAATTTTGCCAATACCGGCTTGGTTATAAAAGATGAATCTATAAAAGAGTTTGGCATATCTTTTGGTTTAAGTTTACCAATCGGAAGCCGAAATTTATTTTCTAACGCTAATTTAGGTTTAGAATTTGGACAACGAGGAACAACAAATAAAAATTTAATTCAAGAGAATTTTATAAACTTTAATGTAAGTTTATCTTTGAATTCTAGATGGTTTGAAAAAAGAAAGTATAACTAACAATAGATACAAGATGAAAACAAAAATTACCCTACTCTTAATGGCGCTTTTTGTGGGCTTTAATGTAAGTTTTGCTCAGCAGGATGATGAGTGTAGAAACAACCTATCAATTTTTGATAGTTATTACAAAAGCAAAAAATACGACGAAGCTTACGGACCCTGGAAAATTGTTCGCGAAAAATGTCCAAATTTCAATAGAGCTATTTATGCCTATGGTGATAATATTTTAGAGCATAAAATTGAAAATTCATCAGGTGCGGAAAAAGTAGCTTTTATTGAGGACTTAATGAAACTTCACGACGAGAGTCATGAACATTTTGCCTCAAACTATTCATTAGGTGGTGTGCTAGTTGATAAAGCCCAATTAGCATATACATACAGAACAGAATTAAACTTGACGGATCAACAGCTTTACGATATGTTTGATGAAGCTTATAAAAAAGACCCTGAAAACTTTAAAAGTGCGAAAGGTCTTTACACCTATTTTTCTTTAGCGGTAGATATTTATGATGCAGGTTCAAAAACCCCTGATAAAGCTCAGGAAATGTTCAATAAATACGATGAGGAAATTGAACTTATTGACAATATCGAAAAGTACTACATCCAGCTCTTGAATAAATTGGCTGAAAAAGAAGAGGCTGGTATAGAGCTAAGTAAAAAAGAAGAATCTTACAAAAGTAATTACGAGTCAAATTTACAAGCCTTTGAGACCGTAAAATCTAGTATGGATAAAAAAGTAGGGGATAGAGCTAATTGCGAAGTCTTAGTACCTTTATACGAGAAAGATTTTGAAAAATTTAAAAGCGATGCCATTTGGTTACAACGCGCAATGAACAGAATGTATGAAAAAGGCTGTAAAGAAGATCCTTTATTTTTAAAATTGGTACAGCAAAAAAATACCGTAGAGCCTAGCGCAGACACGGCGTTTTATCTTTACTTACTAACTAATGAGCAAAAATACTTTAACCAGACGGTTGAATTAGAAGTGGACCCTATTAAGAAAGCAAGACTCTATCAAAAATTAGCAGGTGAGCTTAAAGATAAAGGGCAATACGCTAGAGCAAGACAATATTATATGGAAGCGGTGAAGTTAAACCCTTCAAATGGTTCTCCATACTTGTCAATAGCAAACATGTATGCTAAGAGTGCAAATAGCTGTGGGGATACAAACTTTAATAAAAGAGCTGTATTTTGGTTAGCTGCATTAGAAGCAGAAAAAGCGGGTAGAGTAGATGGACGCCTTCAAAAGGCAGCCGCTCAATCCGCTGCTAGCTACAGAGCAAGTGCACCTTCTAAGTCAGATATATTTTCTGCTAGTAATTCTGGTGAGGTCATTCAAATAGGATGCTGGATAGGACGCTCAGTAACGGTACCAAATATCTAATGCTTAAACCTTATTTACTTAACATAAAAAACCTAGTCACAGCAATTGTTGTGACTTTGTTTTTTTCATGTGAAAATGATTTTAATAAGGTGCAGCAAGTTGGGGTTTTGCAAAACCAGCCCATTGGCGAGGCTGAATATATCAATTTAAAATATACCGAAGTCAAAGAGGATACCGTTAGACTTTTGGCCAACCTTTTAAGTCCAAAAATGTTAGACTACTCAAATAGAGATTTTCCGTTTTCTGAATTTCCTGATGGTATAGAACTCAGAGTTTATGACGATAATAATAAAAAAACGACCATCACTTCACAATATGCCATATACTACACAGAGACCAGCCTCATAGATCTTAGAGGTAATGTTATTGTGGCAACACACGACAAGGATACCTTGTTTACAGAGCAGCTCTATTACAACGAAAAATTAGAATGGGTCTACAATAATGAACCGTTCAATTTTAAACAAACTACGGGTTCAATTAAGGGAAGTGTTCTCGATTCTGATAAAAGTTTTAAGAATATTGAAGTCCTAGAAATGGGCGGTGATTTTGAAGTTGATAATTGATTACCTTTGTATTAAATTTTATCTCGAAGAAAACAGATTTTGAGGTAAAAGCTTCACATCTTGCAGAACTCGTCACAAAACCAGTTCCAAGATGTACAAAAACTCATAATACATGAAATTATTA
>CAYMDB010000419.1:0-2629 GCA_964388865.1 uncultured Flavobacteriaceae bacterium | reverse complement strand
TCTAACATTGGACCCGTTTCAATCATTTCGAAATTATTAGTGGCGATAAAGCTCATGGTCTGGTTCCAGGCTTTTCTTAGGTTGCTTCGATCCCCTTTTAGAATGGTTTTAACCGCCTTAAAGGAATCTAATTGTCCAGTTAAAATATCAGAATCTACAGTAAGAATTCGAGAATTTGTTGGAATACAGCTCGAAAAAATAGCAGCATTATTTTCTTCATCCCATTTGTGATACATTATAAAAGGCGCACCGGCAATCGTTATATTATTAGTATTAGCATAGCCTTCAACCTTAGGCAGCATTTCTTTTCTATTTTTTTCAAAGGCATCTAATTTACAAGATGTGGTAGTGTACAGATAATACCCGCCGCTGTGTTCTGTTATACCTTCAACATTAATACTAAACACTTTCATTTCAGCTCTAGTTATACTGTCTAGTTTAAATAAACCACGTTCAAAATCAGGACCCATTTTCGACTCCATAGACCCTTTAAAAATAGTGTATAGTTTCGTCATAAAATCTTTTTTACCTTCCATCTGCCAAGTCACTTTTGTGCTTTCATCGGTGGGTTCAAAATTCCAATAACTTTCAGATTGCGTTTCAAGAGGCTTCTTAAATTCAATGTGTTGCTTGATGGATGTGTTCAATTCTGTTTTTAAGGTCGTCATGGATCCTTCACCTAATTCTTCACTATTCCAACTATAAGAAGCGCCTTCGCCAATTGTTTTGTCATCATAGCTAAGTGTTGCATTAGTATCTTGTTCTAACCAGGGAGAAAATGAAGGCCATGCTTTATAATCATTGACTTTGTTAAAGAGTAAGCTAACAGGCGCGTCTATGATTTTATTGCGCTTAAAGCTGTAAGAATTAGGCTGTACCGCAACATAAATAGATAAGCCTATAAAAAGAATTAGTAGCAGTAATAGAACGTATTTTAAGATTTTCATTTTTTTGATGTCTTCAGTTGTATCCCAAAGATAGTAATTTTATGATTTGGATTAATACATTACATTTGTAAGTAACTAATTAAAATAAACACAATGCAATTAAATTCGTTATTTAAAATTTGTCTTCTTGCCCTTTTTGTTGTGGCTTGCAAGAACAATCCTAAAGAGGAGGTGGTTGAAGCACCTGAGGTAGAATTCGACTATAATGTTGAGCAGTTTGCCGACATTAAAATTTTACGGTATCAAATTCCAGGCTGGGAAAATCTCACTTTAAAGGAACAAAAACTAGTCTATTATCTCACCGAGGCAGGTTTGGCTGGTCGCGATATGATGTGGGATCAAAACTACCGTCATAATCTAAAGATAAGACGTGCTTTAGAAAAGATATATGTGAATTATACAGGTGACAAAACTACGGATAATTGGCAGGCTTTTTCCACCTATTTAAAGCGGGTATGGTTTAGCAACGGTATTCACCATCATTACTCAAATGACAAGTTAGAACCTGATTTTACAGCAGACTATTTAAATGAATTATTAGCAGCCACAGACGCCACATTAGAAGGCGAAGCATTTGACGTTATTTTTAATGACAAAGACTCAAAAAAAGTAAATCAGGCTAAAGGTGTTGATAATGTTGCTTTATCAGCAGTCAATTTTTATGGGCCAGATGTAACGAGTGAAGATGTTATTAATTTCTATAAGGCTAAAACCTCACCAGATCCTGAGCGTGCGCTATCCTTCGGATTAAACTCGCAGTTGGTAAAGGAAAACGGAGTTTTAAAAGAACGTGTTTACAAGCAAGATGGTTTGTACGGCGCGGCAATTGATGAAATTATTAAATGGCTAGAAAAAGCGAAAACGGTTGCCGAAAATGAAGATCAAGCTGAAACACTTGGTTTGTTGATTGCGTATTATAAGACGGGCGACTTACAGACTTGGGATGATTATAATGTGGTTTGGACGGCAGCAACAGTTGGAAACGTGGATTATATTAACAGTTTTATCGAAGTTTACAATGATCCTTTAGGTTACAGAGGTTCGTACGAAAACATCGTTCAAATTAACGATTTTGATATGTCTCAAAAAATGGCTGTGCTTTCTGAAAATGCCCAATGGTTTGAGGACAACGCACCCTTAATGGAAGAGCACAAAAAAGCAAATGTTGTTGGTGTGACTTACAAGGTGGTGTCGGTAGCCGGTGAAGCGGGTGATGCCTCGCCAAGTACACCAATTGGTGTGAATTTACCAAACTCAAACTGGAGTAGAAAAGAGGTAGGAAGTAAATCCGTTTCTTTAGGAAATATAATCGAAGCCTATAACAATGCAGGAAGTTCGGGACGATTGAAGGAGTTTGTTCACGACGACGAGGAATTAGCTTTGGAAGAAGAATACGGTCAGGTTTCCGATAAATTGCATACCGCCTTACACGAAGTTACTGGTCATGCCTCAGGGCAAATGAATCCAGGTGTAGGTGAAACAAAAGAAACCCTAAAAAATTACGCTTCCACTTTAGAAGAAGGTCGCGCTGATTTGGTAGGTTTATATTACTTATACGACTCTAAAATACAGGAATTAGGTCTGGTTGACGACTGGAAAAAAGTCGGAATGGCAGCTTACGATGGCTATATTAGAAATGGTTTGATGACCCAATTAATTCGCTTGAATTTGGGAGATGATGT
>CAYMDB010000418.1:0-2640 GCA_964388865.1 uncultured Flavobacteriaceae bacterium | reverse complement strand
TAAGTTGAAATCAGACGAAATGAACTTAGTGAAATTCATGGTCTCAAACATTGGTTAATTCCATTAAAAGAAAACTCTCACTTTATTTTTGATTTATAAATTATAACGCATATTGAGATACTTTAGTTTCTTAACTTTGAAACTTGAAGAGGTTGAAGTTGAAGTTGAAGTTGAAGGCGAAGATGAATTCTTTACTCTTATTTAATAAAGTTATACTAATTATTAAAATTCCCGTTTTCGCGGGTGGAGAACAATATATATGGCAAGAGACGAACAATTAAAAGAGCGCTGGGAAATGGTAGTAGAAAAACTCTCCAAGCAGTTTGCAGATGGAGATCGCTTAGATCTTGATTCTATTATCTATCTTATAGGAGTGCAAGAACTCGGACAGTTACATCGTGAGTATAAAAAAGATCATAAACTCGATTTAATGCATATTGCTATTTGCAAGGTCTTAGAGCCTTATGGATTTTATGAGTTCGATTTTGTAGATGACGACGGCTGGCCACATTATAAAATAAAAGAACAGTTACCGCATCTTAAAGCTGGTGAGCAAAGTGTTTTAATGAAAGAGGCTATTGTGAACTATTTTGTAGAAATGGAGTATATCAATTAAAAAAGGTTTTTGTATGAATTATCTTAGTAAAAGTATATATTTATCACCTAAACTATAATAAATCAACCAAACATGAAAAAATTAATTTTACTTTTTAGCGTGTTAGCTTTAACTTTTACATCGTGCAATAGTGACGATGATAATTCATCTCAAGATCCATTTGTAGGGACATGGAAATACTACAAATATTTTGAAGATGGCGTTGAAATTCCCTTAGAGGATTGCGAAGACCTTTTAACAATAGTTATATCATCAAATGGCACTTACATCACTAAAGATTATTTTGATTACGGAAACGGATGTGAACTAGATTATACAGATGAGGGTATATGGGAAAATGAAGGCTCTGGGACTTATTCAATTACGTCTGATGGGGAAACATTTACCCAAAGTATTTCATTTGAAGGCAACACCATGATCATTGAAGAGGTAGATGAAGGGATAATCTATAAAGATGTCTTTATTAGACAATAAAAACCATTTTTATTGGTAATTATAAAACTCCTTGATTCAAGGAGTTTTTTTATGCTTAAATCCTTAAATTTGCCAGACTATATTGAAGATATGATAGACAAGCTAAAAGAACTGATTGCAGAAGTAGAAGCCTTTCAAGCCCAATCGAAAGATGAGGTTGAAACATTCAGAATTAAATATTTAGGATCAAAAGGATTGCTAAAGCAGTATTTTGCGGAGTTTAAAAATGTAGCAAACGATCAGAAAAAAGAATTCGGGCAAACCATAAATCAGCTAAAAAAAACAGCTGAGGACAAAGTGGAAATGCTTAAAGAAGCATTTGAAAATCTAGAAGAGGACAAAGGAATTTATGGTGATTTATCGCGTCCGGGCGAACCTATTGCCATAGGAGCGCGCCATCCTATTTCAATTGTAAAAAATGAGATTATTGATATTTTTTCGCGCATAGGATTTAACGTCAGTGAAGGCCCAGAAATTGAAGACGACTGGCACAACTTTACAGCCTTAAACTTACCCGAATACCATCCCGCACGCGATATGCAGGATACCTTCTTTATTCAAACCAAACCAGATATTTTGTTACGTACCCATACCAGTTCCGTACAGGTGCGTTATATGGAAAGCAATAAACCACCAATTAGAACGATTTCGCCAGGACGCGTGTATAGAAATGAAGCAATTTCAGCACGTTCGCATTGTTTCTTCCATCAAGTGGAAGGTTTATACATAGATAAGGATGTGAGTTTTGCAGATTTAAAGCAAACCCTGCAATATTTTACAACCGAAATGTTTGGAAAGTCTAAGATTAGATTACGGCCCTCGTATTTTCCATTTACGGAGCCTAGTGCTGAGGTGGATGTCTATTGGGGATTAGAAACTGAAACCGATTACAAAATTACCAAAGGGACTGGCTGGTTAGAAATTATGGGCTGTGGTATGGTAGATCCTAATGTTTTAGAAAACTGTGGTATTGACTCAAAAGTATACTCTGGTTTTGCCTTCGGAATGGGTATCGATCGTATTGCAATGTTATTGAATCAGATTAGTGATATCAGATTGTTAAGTGAGAACGATGTGCGTTTCTTGGAGCAGTTTAAGAGTGCATTGTAAATAGTTATTCATTTCACTAGTGTAAACGTTGTAACAACAATAAGATTCCTGCTTTCGCAGGAAGTGGCGATGAAAAAAGACATTAAAATTCCAGAAGTTAAAAACGTGCATGTTGCTGTTGTGCAAGAAGAGCATTTAGAATATAAAACACAAGACTGGAATGCGTATATCATTAATAATAGCGATAAAGATTTAGACACAGTTCTTATTGTATCTCAAGGCTACAATGATAAAAAAATGACCCCTCCAATGCGTCATACATTATCAAAATTACCAGCCCGAAGTTATGCTAAGATTGAATACTTACAAGAAAAAGTCTTAGAGCTAAATAACGAGTTTAAAATCACTTTTTTTGAAGGAAATCAGATGTTTGATAAAACCTACCTATTTAGTCGAACCTTAAAAATCTCAATTTGAACTCAGATTTGAAATTTTGGCAT
>CAYMDB010000417.1:0-2651 GCA_964388865.1 uncultured Flavobacteriaceae bacterium | reverse complement strand
AAAATACGTTATGGGAATAACAAAGGGTTCATCATTGTAAATGTAGGCTAGATTTCCTAGATAATTTTGCCCTAAAAGTTTTGAGCAATCATGTTGGTTGAGACTGGTTATCATCACATAAATATTAAGACATTAAATTACAATTAAAATCAGATATTCATAATGATTTTGATCAGTTTTTTAGAACTGATGGTTTATGTTTTTAGATTTAAACCATTAAATGTCAATCGTGTTGAAGCGCAGCAAATGCCGTGTTTTCTTTTTCTACGTGTTTTTTCTCTTCTGGTAAATTCCTAATTTGTTTTATGGTTAGGGTACTCCCATCATGGCTCCATCCTGGTGGACCAAAGGCATACATAAATTTATGTCGCCAGTTTTTCGATCGTTTCATATCGTGCCAAATATTCTGGTATTCGTGGGTTAAGATGGTCCATATGTTATGAGAACCTGGTGGAGTGGTAACGCCATATGCTATGTCAATAGTCTCGTCGAGTTCTTTCCAAGTGCCAAACAGTCTGTCAAATACATTGAGTATACCTCCGTGATTTTTGTCCATATACTCAATGTTTTTAGAGTGATGGACTTGATGCATGGTGTGGGTATTGAGAAATTTTTCTGTAAAGCCCATTTTTTTTATGTACTTCGTGTGGAGCTGAAATTGCCATAAGGCTTCAATTCCAAGGCAAACAATAAGCATTTCTGGCGGAAAACCTAGCATTACAATCCATATATAAAAGAAAGGCTTGTATAGAATGGTAAACCACCCATTGCGCACGGCAGTGCCTAAGTTAAAATTATCTGAGGAATGATGAACAATATGCGCCGCCCAAAAAAAGCGTACCATATGATTTTGTCTGTGAAACCAATAGTAGGCAAAGTCGTCTAAGAGCATGCAAAGAATCCAGACATACCAAGCGTAGCCAAAGGATTCCCAACCAAAAATATTTTGCCGTACACCATCAACCAATGGATTAAACCATTCATAAACTAAAGTGAATAAGATAATGGCAGATACGGTTTTAGTTAGCGCAGCAATCACAGCAGACCCCACACCGAGGCTTAAACTAGCTGTTAAATCTTTCCATTTGTAAAGGTTTTTATTATCGGTGTGCTTACTATATGTAAGTTCTAGTAATATAAGTCCTAAAAAGCAAGGAACCCCATAAACTAGTGGGTTTGTAAAATCCATGTGATGTGTTTGTGTTGTTAAATTCGATTGGCTGTTATCGAAAAATCATAAAAATGCAATATATTAATTCTTTAATTAATGATAGAACATATCCCAAGGATATAGACCATTTTAAGAATACTTTAATTTAATTAGAAGGATTAGCCTAAACCCTATTATTATTAACACGAATTGCAACTAAAAGCGTAGCCCTATCTCTCTACAAAGAAAGAGTAAGGATCAGAAACCAAAAATAATGCCGCTAATTATTTAAGATCCCAAATAACAGGAAGAAAATAATACACAATTAAAGTGAGCAAAATAATAGATACAATATTCATCCATATGCCTTTTTTAACCATGTCCTCAATCTTTAAATAACCAGAGCCAAAAACTACGGCATTTGGTGGTGTCGCTACCGGAAGCATAAACGCACAAGACGCCGCAACAGTTGCCGCAACCATTAAGAAATACGGATGTATATTTAGTATGGTAGCCATGGGTGCTAGTACGGGAAGAATCATTGCGGTTGTGGCTAAATTTGAAGTGATTTCGGTTAAAAAATTAACGGCAGCAATGAGAATAAGGAGTAAGACAAACAGGGACAGAGTTTCAAGATTTGTCATTTGCTGGCCAATCCAAAGGGCCAATCCACTAGAATCAAATCCAGATGCTAATGCCATTCCTCCACCAAATAGTAATAATATGCCCCACGGTAGTTTTACGGCATCATCCCAAGCTATAATTCGTTTTGTTTTTTCCTTATTAGGAAGCACAAACAGAACTACAGCAAAAGTTATAGCTATAATCGTGTCGTCAATAGCGGGTAGAAATTGGGCTATTAAAAAAGATCTGCTTATCCAAGCAAATGCCGTGAGTACAAAAACAATAAGCACTGTTTTTTCTTCGTAAGACACCTTTCCTAGCGCTTTAAGTTGTCGGTTGATTTCGTCGCGTCCTCCCGGGAACGCTTTTTGTTTAAATTTAAAGGCGACTCGTGTTAGGTAAAGCCAGCAAAAAACTAAAAGTATGAGACTGATGGGAAAACCAAAAGAGAACCATTGTGAAAACGTTATATCAACTCCGTAAGTTTCTTCAACTACGCCGGCCAGCACCAAATTAGGTGGTGTTCCAATAAGCGTAGCCATACCACCAATAGAAGCGCTGTAGGCAATGGCCAACATCAAGGCTTTTCCAAAAATAAGATTTTCGTTAGCTATGGTCGCAGGATTATCTTGTAATTGCAAAACAATGGCCATTCCCACAGGTAAAATCATTACGGCAGTAGCTGTATTTGAAATCCACATCGATAAAAATGCTGTAGCAATCATAAAACCCAGAATAATATTAATGACGTTAGTCCCCACAACTTTTATAATGCTAAGGGCAATGCGCTTATGAAGATTCCACTTTTCAATAGCAATCGCTAAAATAAAACCACCAATAAATAGAAAAATATATTTATGCCCATAAGATGCCGTGG
>CAYMDB010000416.1:0-2657 GCA_964388865.1 uncultured Flavobacteriaceae bacterium | reverse complement strand
CTTTTTATGGTAGGTGCCCAATACTTTCATCTTAAAGTGAAAAATCCTTTTCAACAGCGTTTACCTTCCTTAATTCTTTTATTACTTTGTATTTATATTGCCCTAACTGCTGCTAACCTTATTTAACATATGACGCTTTACACAGCATGTGTACTTGTATCGAGTTTGTCATTTCTAGGTTATGGCATTTCCTATTTTACAGGTCCACATATGAAAAGTGAATTTAAACGCTTTAAACTAGAAAAATTAGGATTGCTAACCGTGCTACTAGAGATTATTGGTGCCCTTGGTTTACTTGTTGGACTTTGGTTGTATAAGCCACTGCTAATCCTATCTTCAGGTGGTTTGGCACTGTTGATGTTTTTGGGTTTAATAGTGCGCTTGAAACTAAAGGATAGTTTGTGGATTTCTTTACCTGCTTTATTTTTTATGTTTTTGAATGGGTATATTTTTTGGGTTGCGGTGTCTTAGTGTTTTTAGGTTTTGACTACAATCATTATGAATGCCTTTTTTTCGTCATTGCGAGCGCATCGTGGCAATCTCATCATCTAAGTACTATTATTGCGTTTAGTTAAACGTATGAATAATAACCATGACCTTTTTACAAAATAGGATTTACCTTCTGGTTCTCAGGATATACCTATTTATAGGATGTAATTCGTATAATTTAGATTTGTAGTTTCATGAGGGTCATCAGGTTTTTGCTCTAATGAAAACCGTTATGCAGAACAATTCCTAAAAAAAAAAGCCACCCAATATTTCAGGATGACCTTTTACACTATTTCATATTTACGGCGACAATAAGCCCTTACACTTATGCCCTAAAACGTAAATATGGTATAAATTTACAAAGCCTAATGCGCTTTACATTACGGTTACCCGTAATGCCTCAAAAAAAATATTAAATGATGCCCAAATCTTTGACGATGGCAACGAGGTGGATGGCATTACTGGCTTTGAATTGTATGCGAAGCTTGTTCAAGCGTTTTTCTATAGTGCTTAAACTGTTTGGGGAGATGTTTTTGGTTTTTAATTGGTGACTGATCTCTTCTTGAGATAAGCCTAAGGACAGTTGTTCCAAGAGGGCAATATCAAAATCATCGATTTCTAAGTCGGCTTTCGGACTTAAAGCGTGTGCTACTTGAGGGGAAAGATAGATCTTGTTTTGTTCAACCTCAGCAATGGCTTCTGCCAACTCTGTAAAGCCTTTGCGCCCTTTACAGACATAGGCATTGGCTTTATAGTCTTGTAACAAACGCTTGACGCTTTGCAGACGATCTTCTATGGAATAGACGATGATTTTAAGATCTGGGAACTCTTGTTTAAGTTGTTTTACCAAGGCTTCACCCGAGGTGAATTGTTGTGGTCTATGGTCGGGCTTAAAGGATAAATCCGTGATTAACAAATCGTAGGGCGTATTTTGGTTTATGGCACTTTTCACTTTCAGATAGGCATCGTCACAGTACTGCACCTGATCGTTTTCATCAATTCCTAATGTTTGTAGAACGGATAGAATTCCGTTATTAATACTTGCCAAGTCATCTGATAACAGCACTTTACGAATCATAACTTACACACTTATTGTAGCTTTAAAGCCTTTGTTAATATCAGTGTTAAAGGTAATACTTCCATTAATAGAGTGAATACGGTTTTCCGTATTGTGCAGTCCGCTTCCTTTCTGAAGGCTACATCCTACTCCATTATCAGTGTACTGAATGCCCAAATTTTTAGGGGTCTGCGACCACGAAATCACCACCAAAGTCGCCCTACTATGCTTCCGCATATTGGTCATTAATTCTTGAAGCACACGATAAATAGCGGTCTTGGTAAGGACCGGAACTTGGTTCCAATTTATGGTTTTGCTGCCTTTGGTAATGATATTGACCTCCTCCGTTTTAAAGCTGTAAAGCAAATCCTTGAGCACTACTTCAAAATTCTCTTTAAGCTCTATGGCACTATTTTCTTTGGAAATGTCTCTGGTTCTGGTGTAAATATCCTCTAAATCGTCGAGTAACGCTTCATTGGTACTTGTGGCTCCTTGCAACTTGGTCATGATGTGGTAGATGTCATTAGCCACCTCATCGTGTACTTTTTTAGAAATACGGGTTTCGGTGTTGTACACTTGTTGTAGTTTTTCTTTTTTATGCCTGGCGCTCAGAATCACATAGAGAAAAATAGAAATGAGTAAAATAGACCCTCCAAGCGCCATATAGACCAATTTTAGGTTGCGTTGTTTGGCTTCGGCAAGCTCATTCTCAAGGGCTTTTCGTTTGTATTCGGAATAATCGTATTTGATTAAAGCAAAGGCATTCTCATTGGCTTTCTCAACTCCGTCCAAACTGTCACTTAAGCGTAAATACGCTTTTCCATAGACATCCGCATTCAATTCGGTTAAGATTTTATAGGCGTGTTTTTGGTACGACGGATTCTTTAAATGATTGGCAAACTCAAGGGCCTTGAGGGCATAGGTTTTGGCTTCTGCTTTGTTTTCATTGGTCTCGTAATAGTCGGCTAAATGAACATAACTGGTGAAAATTTTAGAGCTGTCCTTAGCGGTTTGTCTAAGCTTTAATCCTTTGGTCATTAACTTTAAACCTTCCCCTGGATTAAAGGTCGTTTCAATGGTGCCGTAATTGTCCGTAATTAAAGCAACCACA
>CAYMDB010000415.1:0-2669 GCA_964388865.1 uncultured Flavobacteriaceae bacterium | reverse complement strand
CGTAGTTAGATTCTTCTATTTCAAAATACTGTTTATTGTCTATCCAACCTTCATAAGCATCAAAGGCAAAACGAATACGACTCCATTTTTTTCGCTGTTCTAAAACTTTAAAAAGATCACCATACAAAGCTTGCGTTACCATTTCACTAGTATCACTAGGCTCCAAACGTATAGGTACAATACCAAGATTGCAAATGCCGTACTGCATAGCTAGTTGTTAAGCGCGTTCTAGTACCATTGCAGAGGCGCCACCGCCGCCGTTACAAATAGCTGCGGCACCTATTTTAGCGTTATTTTGATGTAATACGTTGATAAGAGTCACCAATATTCTCGCCCCAGAGCATCCAAGTGGGTGCCCCAATGAAACGGCACCTCCGTTAACATTAACATTACTGTCGTTTAATCCTAAAAGTTTCATGTTCGCTAGGCCCACAACTGCAAAAGCTTCGTTAAATTCAAAATAATCAACGTCACTTAATTCTAAATTCGCTTTGGCCAGAGCCTTTGGTAAAGCCTTTGCAGGAGCTGTAGTAAACCATTTTGGCTCTTGCGCTGCATCGGCATAACCTTTTATTGTTGCAATTGGTTTAAAACCTAATTCTGTCGCTTTTTCTCTACTCATAAGCACTAAGGCAGCTGCACCATCATTTATAGTGGACGCATTGGCTGCAGTTACGGTACCGTCTTTTGTGAAAACTGGACGTAAGGTCGGAATTTTATCCATTTTAACGTTCGTATATTCCTCATCCCTATCTACAATTACAGGTTCACCGCGTCGTTGCGGAACTTCAACAGGAATCACTTCATTATCAAACTTGCCAGTATCCCAAGCCGCTTTTGAACGCTCATATGACTGAATTGCAGAGGCATCTTGATCTTCTCTACTAAATTTATATTCGCTAGCACAGGTGTCTGCACAAACACCCATGGCGTTTTGATCGTAAGCATCTACCAAGCCATCTTTTTGTATGCCATCCTCCATGCTAATAGGTCCAAATTTTGTACCGCTTCTTCCGTGATAGTAATGCGGAATAGCACTCATGTTCTCCATACCTCCGGCAACTACAATATCGGCATCTCCAAGTTGAATAGCCTGTGCAGCCTGCATTACAGCTTTCATCCCAGAAGCACAAACTTTATTAACGGTACTACAAGGAACTGAATTTGGTATTCCGGCATAGATAGCTGCTTGTCTGGCAGGTGCCTGACCTGTGCCTGCTTGAACCACATTACCCATTATAACTTCGTCAACTAATTCTGGTTTTAATTTTATTTTAGCTAGGGCAGCTTTTATAGCTGCGGCCCCTAATCGAGGTGCTGCCACAGAGGATAAACTTCCTAAAAAACTTCCTATTGGTGTTCTTACGGCTGAGACTATTACGACGTCCTTATTCATATTAATTGTATTTTACATTACGTACTGCGAAATTACTGATTTTTTGATAGATTTTTTAATGTATTTTCCATTATCGAGGTGTAAAATTTTAATATTTATTACATTTGAACGTCTATGAATACACTACTCAACAAATGGTATAAAAATCATGCACTTGTTTACAAGATTTTATTATTCTTGTTGACAACGCTGTTCATTGTTTATCTCTTTCCAAAAACAGGAAAGTTTAGATATTCTTTTGAAAAAGGAAAGCCTTGGCAGTCAGAAAACTTATATGCCCCATTTAATTTCGCGATTAAGAAATCTCAAAAAGAGATAGACAAAGAAAAAGCTGAAATTGAAGATAATACACCCATTTTTTTTGATCTCAATACCGCTGTTGAAAACGATGTTTTGGCAGCATACTCAGAACGATTTAATCAAACGTTTAGAGATTCTAGTTTTCTCAATTTACAAGATTCTAAGTTAAGAGAAAATGGTAAATTATTTATTACCAAACTCTACAAAAAAGGGGTTTTAGACTCAGATTATGATTACCCTGATACAAAGCCTGTTGTTCTAGCGGCATCAAATACGGTTGAAAAGGAATTAGAGTATGGCGCTCTTTACGAGTTAAATGAATTGAGCGAACTTGTTAAAATGAATTTTAGCACCGGAGTTCCCGATGAAAAACGAAATAGAATGATGTCGATATTTTTTGATGTCATAAAACCTAACATATCCCTAAACGAAAGTTTAACACAAAAAGTTTTAGGGGAAGAACTATCTAAAATAGCCTTAACGCGAGGTGGCGTAGAAAAAGACCAACTCATAATTTCCAAAGGTCAGGTTATTGAAGATATGCAATACAATATATTAGACTCGTTAAAATCAGAATATGAGTCGCAAGTATGGAATTCATCTAATTATAATTGGGTGCTCGTAGCCTACACACTTCTCGTGGCTCTGGCCTTATTAATGCTGCTATTGTTTTTAAGAAAATATCGCATCGAAGTTTTCGTAAATAATACCAAAGTCACATTTATATTTTTTAATATAGCCTTAATGGTCTTATTGACTACTATGGTTATAAACTACAATTCAAAATATTTATACGTAGTACCCCTTTGTATTTTACCCTTAATTTTAAAAGCTTTTTTTGATGCCAGACTAGGATTATTTGCACATGTACTAACCGTTTTACTATTGGGATTTGTTGTGCCAAATAGTTACGAATATATGTTTCTTCAAATAATAGCGGGCATTGTTACCATTTTAACGGTATCAGAATTAT
>CAYMDB010000414.1:0-2691 GCA_964388865.1 uncultured Flavobacteriaceae bacterium | reverse complement strand
AAATTTGATTTTCATTTTGGTTGGGAGGTGGTGGGAAAGGGCCAGCTCTTTTATTTTTTTGTCCGTTGGCTTTTAGCGTTGGCAAAAAATAAATGTGCTTGACCGTGCGGTGGTTTTTTCAGCTTGCTGCCAACATTAGTATATCAAAAACAAACCCCTAGTTAGTGTTGGTATATTCCTTATGTGATACATTGTTTAGTTTGTATTGTTGCGGTTATACACCTATGAGACATATAAACCCTAGGGTTGTCATTTTAAGGGAGTAGTCAAATATAAAACAATTTGTTAAAACCCTCTTAAAAACAAATTTAAAGTATTGTTTTTTAAGTGGTTTACGGGATTCCGCATTTTAAGGAAAATGATTGCCTGTATACAAACCTTAAAAATCGCTATCGGAGTAGGAGTGTACGTGCATAGCGATGACTTTGGTTTGGCCAAATGTAGAAGTGATAAGATTTAAAAATGTAAGTATTAGAACTGTTTTTTTCATGCGGATTTATTTTGAAATTCTAAACGACTGCTTATTCCCATAAGTCAAGGATCTCCACAACCACTCAAAGGGGCCAAATTGAAAATGTTTCAGCCAAATCGGACTGGTAATCAACTGGAAAATCCAAATGCTGAACACCACGTAGTACAGTTCATAGCGCTCTAATTGTCCGTAAAGTCCAAAACCGAGAAACACGATTGACGTGATAATACTAAGCATTAAGTAATTAGACAGTGCCATGCGGCCAACTGCCGCTAGACCTCTTTGAAGAAATCCTAGAATACCCGATTTAATAAACAGCATAAAAAAGCCAATATGGCCTAAGGTGATAAAGAGTCGACCAACATTGTAGGTTTGCGTCGCCTGATAGGTGTGAAGTGGATCATAGTTGCTACCTGTGATTAATTTTACCTCATAGTAGTTCACGCTTAAACCAATGGCGTATCCTATTAGTGCTAATAGTGCATAAAATTTTGTGGTTCGTTCGCCATGGAGTATTCTCAGTTTAAAAAATGCCATTCCTAAAAACATAAAACTTAAAATATCCCAAGCGCCATAACGGTATTGAAACCAGGTTTGCATCCATTGTATTTGGGGGGCTTTTTCCTGTTGGATCTCGAAATAATTACCCTGCATACCCGCGATGTGCTCTTGTATGTCTTCTGCTGTTTTTTTAGTGGATATTTCTTCCCATTGGGCGATGGCTTCTTCGGCTTTTTTGTCAAGTGTTTCACCGCTATCTTTTAAAGCTTGGGCTTGTTCGGCTTCGGTTTTAAGGGCTTTATTCTTGTGGTAGTCGGAAATATCCCAAGCAATTCCTATGCAAATTAAAATTGTAGCAATGATCAAGAGATTCTTGACTGGCAAATTTCTAAACGGAAACAAAAAAAAGCCAAATAGGCCGTAGGCATATAAGATATCACCATTCCATAAAAATATCCATGAGTTCACCAATCCAAATATTAAGAGCCATACGATTCGTCGGTAATACACATCGGCTGTTGAAATGCCTGCACCCTTGTCAATAAGCCGTGAGGTTAGCAAAATAACACCAGCACCAAACAAAATGGTGAAGAGACCGCGCATGGTGCCTTCAAAAAAGAGTTCGTTGGTAAACCATACGGCGTAATTTAAGCCTTCGGTATGGCCAAGAACACTAGGATCTGAATAGGAGTAGGGCAAGCCCATGCCATTGATATTCATCAGTAAAATACCAAATAAGGCAACCCCTCTAATCACGTCTAAAGCATTAATGCGCGCGTGGTTTAAGGTGGGTTTTAATTCGTTGGTGGTTAGTGGTTCCATGTAGTTGGTTATAGTTTATTTGTTTATAATTAAGATAATGCACCATCAAATTCAGCAATTTGGAATGCTTTCAACATTTCCTGTCGAATAGGTTCTGTAACATCGTTCACACTTTGCGCCCCCATATCTAAACCCACAATATTTCTTAAGGGTCTTTTTCCTGCGGGCAGATTGATGAGTTCTTCAAATTTTTTCACCACCAAATCCGGATCGGTGGGTGCATCGGGATTTTCATATGCTGCCATTAATTGAGTGCCGAAGTTATCAATAAAGCTAGCAACATGGTCGTATGCTGCGGCAGTGTTAGTGTCTTGTGCATAAACAACACCGGGCAAAAAATTAGTTGAAAAAGGGCCAGGTTGCACAATGGCGACATCAATACCCAAGGGACCAAGCTCATAGCGTAGTGCTTCGCTCATAGCTTCAACCGCCCATTTGCTGGCGTGATAAATCCCAAATCCGGGTACTGCCAATCGGCCGGCGATGGAGCTTAGTTGAATGACGAGTCCAGATTTTTTGGCACGCATCATGGGCAACACGGCTCTTAACATGCGCACATTACCTGTTACATTTAAATCGAATTGCGCGGTACATTCTTCAGACGAAAATGCCTCAATGGGTCCGCCAAAACCTCTGCCGGCATTGTTGATCAACACATCACAATCGTTAATGTGTTTCATAGCATCAGCAACGCTTTGGTCTGAAGTTACGTCTAATTCAACCACTTTTAGGTGTAGATTTTTAGACCTTGCAATATCTGATAATTCCTTTGCGGGTTTAGCATTTTTGGTGGTGGTGTTGCGCATGGTGGCGTATACATTATGCCCTTGTTCTGCGAGATATTTGGCAGCTTCAAACCCAAATCCTGTGCTGCAACCCGTAATTACGATAGTTTT
>CAYMDB010000413.1:0-2696 GCA_964388865.1 uncultured Flavobacteriaceae bacterium | reverse complement strand
GAAATGGATTACGGGATTGTAAGCTTTAAAATATAAATAATGAATCCAATAAAAGCCTTTATGAGTACACTTTCAACAAATGACAATGATGTTGTACAAAACGCATCTAGACCCATTTATGACATTCAAATTAATAGTCTCCAAGGACAGCCTATAGATTTATCTCAATATAAAGGTAAAAAAATACTCTTTGTAAATGTAGCTTCTAAATGTGGCTTCACACCGCAGTACCGCGAGCTTCAAGAATTACATGAAACTCACAAGGATAATTTAATTATTATAGGTGTGCCCTGCAATCAATTTGGAAAACAAGAACCCGGAAGTGACGAAGAAATAAAGGAGTTCTGCCAAGTTAATTACGGTGTCTCTTTTTTAATTACAGAAAAGATAGATGTAAAAGGTGGTGACCAACATCCATTATATGCATGGTTAACCAAAAAAGCACTCAATGGCAAAAAGAACTCTACGGTAAAATGGAATTTTCAAAAATACCTAATAGACGAGCACGGTGAATTTTTAGATTTCTTTTATTCTATCACGAAGCCATTAAATCCTAGAATCACTTCATACTTAAAATAAAAGTTGTTATGTTTGGATTATTTAAAAAGAAAAAGTCAAAATCAGAATTAGAAAAATTACAAAGTCAGTATGAAAAGCTGATGGCCGAATGGCATAAGCTCTCTACAACTAATCGTTCTGAAAGTGATAAAAAATACGCAGAAGCTCAAAAAATAATAGAACAAATAGAAATTCTAAAGAAAGATTAGCATGACACGAGTCTACCTTTTGATACTGTTTTTAGTTTTGAATTTTGGTGGACTTGCATTAGGAAATTGGTTTATGGGTGAAGGTCCAAACTCTACATGGTATACCAATCTTAACAAAGCACCTTGGACACCGCCAGGATGGGTTTTTGGAGTGAGTTGGACAGTAATAATGATTTGTTTTTCTATCTACTTGTCTTATTTATTTTCTATAAGATACTCCGCAGTTGTAACTGGAGTTTTTACTTTAGCTTTTCTCTTAAACGTCAGTTGGAATTACTTCTTTTTTAATCAGCGTTTAACCCAAGTTGCTTTGATAGTCATAATAGTGCTCACTTTAACTATTTTTTACTTGTATACGACGTTCAGAGACGATCAATTAAACACCATGAAATATTTACTCCTTCCCTATTTGGTATGGCTTTGTATCGCTACTTCGCTAAATGCTTATGTAGTGCTTAACAACTAAATATGAAAATTTACAACTTACACAAAACACAAAAGCTTCCAATAACGCTCGATAAGGCTTGGGAATTTCTATGTAATCCTGCAAATCTTTCAAAATTAACACCCCCAGAAATGCATATGAACATTATTTCTGGTGCCGATCGCCCTATGTACGCAGGGCAAGTACTTCAATATAGCGTTACGCCTTTAGCCGGATTTAAAACGAAATGGGTGAGTGAAATTACTCAATATGAAGACAAAAAATATTTTGTGGATTTACAATTGTATGGACCTTATGCCTTTTGGCATCACAAACATTTTGTACACGAAATTGATGGGGGAGTTGAAATGGAAGACATTATAGATTATAAAGTTCCTTTAGGATTCTTAGGGCAATTGATGCATCCTATTTTAGTAAAACCTAAACTAGACGACATCTTTAATTACAGAACACAAAAATTGGAAGAATTATTTGGTAAATTTTAATAAAATCTCGCCCAGTTTATTCAATTAACAACTTAATACAAGAAATTTTATTCATGCAGCAAAAAGTAAACATATTTTGGTTTAGAAGAGATTTAAGATTAGACGATAACGTCGGATTTTATGAGGCTTTGAAATCTGATTGTCCTGTGTTACCGCTATTTATTTTTGACACAGACATCCTAGACAAGTTACCAAAAGATGATGCTCGCGTAAATTTTTTACACAAAACCTTACAACAGATGAGGCAAACTTTGCAGGATGAGTACAACAGTAGTATTGCCATCTTCAACGGACAGCCGAAACGCGTTTTTAGTGACTTGCTAAAAGACTACAACATTAATGCGGTGTATACCAATCACGATTACGAACCTTACGCCACTAAACGCGATAAGGACATCGCAGAGCTTTTAGCCAAAGAAAATATCGAATTTAAAACTTATAAAGATCAAGTAATTTTTGAAAAAGATGAAGTGGTTAAAAAGGACGGGGATCCTTATGTGGTTTACACGCCTTACATGCGCACTTGGAAAGACAATTTTAAAACTATTGACCTCACTATTTTCTACACCAAGTCTTACTTAGATAATCTTATTGAACATTCACAATTACCAAATTTAAGTTTGGCGGATATTGGTTTTGAAACCTCAAAACAAACTATTACGCCTTATGACGTAACACCAACCTTAATTCAAGAGTACGAAAACACTCGAAATTTGCCCGCTCTAGACGCGACATCCCGTCTAGGACCACATTTGCGTTTTGGTACGGTAAGCGTTAGAAAAATGATTAAAAAAGCTATTGCCGAAGAGAACGAAATATTTTGGCAAGAATTAATTTGGCGTGAATTTTTTATGCAGATTTTGTGGCATTTTCCTGATACCTCTAAATCAGCTTTTAAATCGAAATACGACCGCATTGAATGGCGTAATGATGAAACTGAATTTAAGAAATGGTGTGAGGGAAAAACAGGTTATCCATTTGTTGATGCCGGGATGCGAC
>CAYMDB010000412.1:0-2709 GCA_964388865.1 uncultured Flavobacteriaceae bacterium | reverse complement strand
TTCCAAATTGACTATTCCAATAGCCACCGTATTCGTTTACATTTTTACCTAAAGTCCAGATAGCTGGCCAGGTACCATCACCAGCAGGTAATTTCGCTCTGACATCCACACGACCGTAGGTAAAAGCGAATTTAGAATTAAGCCTAGCCGAGGTATACGCTTTGGTGACTCCTTGATCTGTATAATTTTCTTTTATAGCTGCAATATTTAAAAATCCAGCTGCTACAAAAGAATTTTCAATGCGGTCCGTGTAATGTTGCTCTTCACCGTTAAACCAACCTCCGCTTGAAGGCAATAGCGTTTGATGATGCCAATTGGTTGCATCAACGGCACCATTGGTATCAAACTCATCTGCCCAAACTAGGTCAGTATAAATAACGTCTATAGCATTGGGATCGGTGGGTGTTGAACCGTCATCAATATCATCGAGCAGATAGGTGCCCAGTATGGCATTACCGCCATCTATAAAAATAGTTAATCTATTGTAAGTCCCGGTAGCACTTACTGTAGTTGAAGTCCCGCTAATTGTTGCATTTGAAAAATCGAATACAATATTAGAAGTCCAGCCCACAGAGGCCACACTTTGGGTTACGTCTACAGAAGCATTAACACCATTCTCTAATTTTAGTCGAATGGTATGCGCATTAGGATCAAAAGCGTAAAATGACAAGCTGATGGTTTGCTGAAAATCTAAATCGATTGGTCGGTTTAAATCAATATAAAAGCCTTGCCATGGATCGGAGCCATCGTTATAAAACTGGCCAACAGCATTGTTGACATCTTCGGGATCTTGGTTAAATGAAAATCCGCTATTTCCAAATGTTGAAAAATTTTGCGTACCTACAGCAAAATCTATAGGCATCTGCTGCGAAAACGAAAACTGCATCACAGCAGTAAGAATTAAGGCGTAAATTGGTTTCATAGGTTAAGTGTTTTTTGTAAAGTTATTAAATCTAGGCACTTTTTGCAATATTTTTACCATACAAAATCCATACACGTGGCGTATAGGTCTATTCATTCGTCATGGGCTTAGGGATTTATAAAATAGTGTCCATATGCGGTGAGTGGTTAATATGCCATCAATATCTTTTCTACTCTGCTTGTAAGATCATGCAAATCATTCTTTTCTGTAATACTTGCTTTTCCTAGGCGCAGGACCATTTCCACATGTTTGATGACGGCTTTTTTGTTAGGTTCTTGTTTGGTAAATTTTAGAATGATACCCAAGGCTTCAACCAGTCGTATAATTACAGCAGTACTACCCTCAGAAAATTGTCTTATTTGATTAAAGGCCGCATCTAAAACGCCTTCAAAATCTATGACATCAGCAATAACGCGTATATTTCCATCGTCATCAAAACGATAGGATGATGGGAACTGGGCTTCTGCCAAATAACACATGGTAGAAGCGAGATGATCAATACAGGTCATGGCCGTATACGGATCGTTAACGCCTGGAGAGAGCGCTCTTGCAGCAATTTCAACCATTTGGTGGATGGAATACTCGAGGTCTTGTTCGGATGTTTTCGTCTTTCCGAAGACAAACTGGTCGGTAATTCGATCTAGGGTTTCATCATCCCAATCTGTATTTGTATGGAGGACTCCTATTTCTACACCGCGCACTAAAAAGCTACCCGATCGATGATGTAATTGAAACAAGGCCTTATGTTTGGCAATCAAATCTAACAGAAATTTACTATCAATATACTGAATATAACCACTTTCTGGCGATATAATACTGATGCGTTTATGATAGGCCGACATGGCAAATGTAGGATCAAAATCGTTTTCCGCTTTCAATTCCTTTCCCATTTTTTCAGGAAAGAGGGTTTTTATGCGTTTTGAAAGCATCTCAGAAATGTCTGAAATTACGCGGTCTGCCTGAATGCTCACCGCAATTTTATGGATAAATACAATTAATAAGATAATATTAGCTATAGCCGCTAAAATGGCAAATAAGATAGAAATGGATGGAATAAAACTGTAGTCGTCATTACCTTTTATAGCATTCATAACCAGCAAGCAATATAAATAGGTAGAGATATACGAACCGAGCACCACCTGATTGAGTCGCACGTACATGAAGTTCTTAATGAGTCGTGGTCCAAATTGTGAAGAGGCTAAGGTTAAGGCGACCAACACCACTGAAAATACGGTTCCTGCGACACCGATCATAGCACCAGAAATGGTGGATAAGATGGTTCTGGCAGAATCGGCACTATTGACTAAAAAAAAGCGTACCCAGCCTTCTTGTGGAATTGAAACTTCATTATCTAATATGACAAGCACAACAGATAAACCAATACTTAAAACGAGAAGCAGCACGGGTACAAACCAGAATGTGGCTGTTAATTTATTCCAAAAAAAACTGATTTTTTTCATGTAGATGTATTTCGATGTAAGTACTGCTCTTGTGCTTTGATTCTTAACTTTATAACAGCGCCACTGTTAATTTTAGGGTTTGTTAGTTCAAAAGCATTCACATCTGTGATATTTTGAAATTTAAAGATAAGTGTAATCTAGTGGCTGAGTTGCTATTAATAAAAATATTTTTAGGCCTATAGCTATAAAGATTTTTAATTCGTCGTCCTCTCCTAGTACCAAGTATGTCTTCGGTATTCATTACTATTAAAAAAAAAGTAGACTTCATTCGTCATCTGCATAAATTAAATGCTTTTTAAATGACTTAAGCCATTCAAAAAAGTTAGA
>CAYMDB010000411.1:1011-2710 GCA_964388865.1 uncultured Flavobacteriaceae bacterium | reverse complement strand
ACAACCCATATGCCATAACATCCGGACTTATAGATAATGATACTAATCTCGATATCTTAATTGGTACTGATGCCGATTATATTATTGTTTGGTACAAGGGTAATGGTGACGGCACATTTGTGAAGCAACCTACCTTAAGTAATTCTTTACAAAATATTGGCAGTGTAAAATTAGCCGATTTAAATGGTGATGGTCACAATGATATCATCTCTTTTGGCTTCGGAAGCTATGCTGCTGCAACTTATGGTAACAATTCCAAACTTGTCTGGTATGAAAATGATGGATTAGGTAATTTTGGTGCAGAACAAGTAATAACAGATGCCTATGATGGTCTCAGTGGATTATTTATTGGCACAATTGACGCAGATACAACATTAGATATTGCAATAACATCGACTATCAGCAATGAAATTCTGTGGTTTTCAAATGATGGTTCAGGTATTTTTGGTGGTCCTAATTTAATTGACAACACATTGTCTGTTCCAGGTGTCATAGATATGAAAGACATTGACAATGATGGTGATTTAGATGCTGTAGTAGCAACTACGGCTTATGGTGGAGATGTTATTGAGATATTTAGAAATGATTTAGTGCCTGGTGGAACCGTTGCTTTCACAAAAGACGCTAGTTCTGTAACTACGGGAAAAGTTGGCTTTTTTAGCGTGACGTTTGAAGATTTAGATGGTGACGCCAACTTAGATATCTTGGCTACCGAAATTTCTTATGGTGGCGGACCAGCTGGCAATTTATACTGGTATGAAGATAATGGTTCTGGTTTTACAGAGAACGTTTTTGTTACATCTACAAATAATCCATCAATAGCGATGGCAAGAGATTTAGATAATGATGGTTTTATCGATATAATGGTGAGTAGCGGAGCAGCTGCTGATGTCATTGATTTAGTTTGGTTTAAAAATAATGGTGACGGAACCTTCGGAGATGAACAAGTTATTAATGATACACAAGCTCAAGTATATGTGTATGATGTTGCGGATTTTGACGGTGACAACGATTTAGACATTGCAAGCAATGAATACAATGCAGATAACTTAAGCTATGTTGAAAACCTATTAGAAACATTAGGTATCAATAAGTTTAACAGCCAATCCATTAAAATTTATCCAAATCCAACAAATGACATCTTAAATTTTGAAGGTTTCAATACAGTGTCTATTGAAATTTCTGTATTTGATATTTTAGGAAAACGAGTCATGGAAAAATCCATATCTAACGGTGAAACCCTTAACGTGTCAACCTTAACAAATGGAGTTTACACCATAAAAATTAATAATAAAATAACTTCAAAATTTATTAAAGAGTAATTTTAACAATTAAAAACGATTATAAACGCTAGTCAAATTCGATTAGCGTTTTTTTTTGTTCAAAAAAATTATAATATTTACAAAAAACCTCTAAGATGTCTGTACTAATAACTAATATTAAACAATTACTCCAAGTTCATAATCGCAACGTTACCATTGTTAGGGGATCTGATATGAAAACTCTTACCGTGCTAGAAAACGCTTATGTTTATATTGAACACGACACTATTATAGAATACGGCGACATGGCAGATTGCGAAGGTTTTGAAGCTGATACAACTATTGATGCCACTGGGAAAATTGTGTTACCCTCCTGGTGCGATTCGCATACGCATATCGTCTATGCCGGAGATAGAACCTCTGAATTTGTAGATCGA
>CAYMDB010000411.1:0-1001 GCA_964388865.1 uncultured Flavobacteriaceae bacterium | reverse complement strand
GAATAAACGGTATGAGCTACGAGACTATTGCCAAGAATGGTGGCGGCATTTTAAATTCAGCTAAACTGCTTCAAAATACCTCTGAAGACGATTTATACCACCAAGCTATGAGTCGTTTAGTAGAACTTATAAAAATGGGAACTGGATCCGTAGAAATTAAAACTGGCTATGGCTTGACCGTTGAAGCTGAATTAAAAATGCTAAATGTTATCAAAAGAATTAAGCAAGACAGCTTAGCCAAAATAGTACCGACGTTATTGGCAGCACATGCTATTCCAGAAGAATTTAAATCGAACAAGCAGGCTTACATCAAACTTATTACGGATGAATTAATTCCGAAAGCATCTGACTTAAATATCACAAATTACATTGATGTGTTTTGCGAAGAAGGCTACTTTAATTTAGAGGATACGGAAGTCATTTTAAAAGCTGGATTAGAACATAATCTACAACCAAAAATTCACGTTAATCAATTTAATAGTCTTGGTGGAGTTGCATTAGGAGTTAAATACAATGCGCTTTCCGTAGATCATTTAGAAGAATTAGATAAAAAAGATATCCAAGCTTTAAAAAATAGTGGTACCATGCCAGTGGCTTTACCCGGTTGCTCCTTCTTTTTAGGCATTCCGTATACGCCCGCCAGACAACTTATAGATGCTGGCTTGCCCCTTGCTATTGCTACAGATTATAATCCAGGATCTGCACCTAGTGGCAATATGAATTTTGTGGTAAGTGCTGCATGTGTAAAATTAAAGCTCACACCAGAAGAAGCGATTAATGCCGCAACCATCAATGGAGCTTATGCTATGGGAATTAGCAATATGTACGGTAGTATTACACGAGGAAAAAAAGCGAATCTTATTATAACAAAACCTTTAAATCATTACAGTGAAATACCTTATGCTTTTGCCCATAATCCAGTAGAGCAAGTAATTATAAATGGTAGTGTATAATACCTCGACAAATTCGGACCATTGTTTAAGTTGAAAATTTACTAACTT
>CAYMDB010000410.1:0-2751 GCA_964388865.1 uncultured Flavobacteriaceae bacterium | reverse complement strand
TTTCCTCTCACTTTCGCCCACCACCGGTTTAAATCGTGGCTAATGGTACCGGTACCTACCTCACCTAAACGGTAGATCTTAGATAGATTTTTCACTTCTAGCACTACCTCACTGCTTTGGGTGTTTGCGTTATAATCTATCATCGTTTTTTTCTTTTAGTCGTCATTCTATTAGGCTTCTTTTTATCCATTACATAATACCTTACACCGTATCCATAAACGTTTTCTCGGTTTTATTAAAAACCAAAACCCCTACAATTAAAACGATTAACATGAGAACTGTACTATAGCCCAACCCCGCCCAGGTAAAATAGCCTTCACCTAAAAATATATAACGAAAGGTTTCTATAATGTGGATAAAAGGGTTCCAATACAGATAGGTCTTCATGGTTTCGGGCACTGCCGAAAAGGGCGCAATCACCGAGGAGGCGTACATCATTAATTGCACAATAAAGGTTAACAAAAACGAAAGATCACGATACTTAGACGTTAATGACGTAAATAGAATACCTGCACCTAAACCATATCCCGCCATTAAAATTAAAAGCAACGGCAAGAGTAAAAGAGACCAGTTGAGTTCTAAGGGTACCTCTTTAAAAAACATGTAATAGAGGTAGATCACAAAAAAGAGACAAAATTGAATTCCAAATTTTATTAAACCACCAATAACTTTGGATATCGGTGAAATTAATCGTGGAAAATAGACCTTCCCAAAAATATCCTGATTTTCTTTAAAGGTATCTGAGGTGTTTTTAAAGGTTTCCGCAAAATAATTCCAAATGGTAATTCCACTCAAATAAAATAAGAGTTGTGGAATACCGTCTGTAGAGATCTTAGCAATACGTCCGAAAACAACAATAAACATCAAGGTAGTTAGCAAGGGCTGTACAATATACCAAAGGGGGCCTAGTACGGTTTGTTTGTAGACGGTTACCACATCACGCCTTACAAACATCCCTAGAAGGTCTCGAAACCTCCAAAGTGCCTTAAAATCTACTGAGAACAAACTTCTTTGTGGCTCAATAACAATGTCCCACTGTTTTTTTGGAGTTTCTTTCATCTTAACGCGCACTTAATTCACACCAATTCTGTTGTGTTTTCGCAAAACTTGCGATGTCTTCTAAAACAGCGGTTATGCCTATTTGAGGTGACCAGTCCCATACTTCTTTTGCCAAAGAGGCGTCTAGTACCATCCAAGGAATATCAAAAGGACGTTCCGTATCGGTATGCTCCACGCTGTTCTCTCCAACATTAGCGATACACCAGTCGGTTAACTGGGCTAAAGACATGCTATTTTCCTCTCCGCCACTTAGATTCACAATCCGCGGTTTTTTACTATCCTTAGGTTCTTGTAATTGTAATAAAATTAAATCGGCCAAATCATTAGGGTGCAAGCAATCTCTCACCTGATAACCCGAGCCACCAAAACCGATATATTTTAATGGCCTTTGCTCTTGAAAACTGTGAATCCAAAAAGCAAAAATCCCTTGTGCCGGATGGCCAAACTGTCCTGCACCAGCTAAAACCCCACAGCGGTTAATCCACACCGGAAAGTTAAAAGTAGCACCATACTCTAAGGCCAAATGCTCTGAAGCTACTTTAGTACTACCATACAACGATACTGGTGGTAAGGTAGAATAGCTTTCACTAACACCTTTTGTTGAAATACCAACGGGAAAGTCTTGGCTAATCTTTGGTGAAAACGCTTTATCAGCTTCCACCATATCTAAAGTTGCCAAATCTGGAATCGCATACACACGGCTTGTAGATAACAAAATAAAACCAGCTTGGTGTTGCTTACAATATTCTAACAAATTAATGGTGCCCTGCAAATTGTGTTCTACCAATTGCCTACTACTGGTTTTTCCGTCAATACCTGCTAACACCGACGGATTGGCGGCAGCATCAATTAAAAAGTCAGCCTTGGGCAGCGTTTCTAGATCACTGGCATTTCTTATATCACCGCGATAAACTGTTATACCCAAATCTTGTAAAGGCTCTAAATTGGTCCAACTCCCAGACCGTATAAAATTATCGAGTCCAAAAATTTCAAACTCAGGCTGGGTCTTTTTTAAATACCGCGCTATACTCGAGCCTACAAAACCGCAGATGCCTGTAATAAATATCTTCATTTATATGTTTTTAATTATGCCAGTCGCTCCTTCCAAGACTCTACAATTTGTCGAATGGTTTCATCCAAAGAAATCGTAATGTCCCAATTAGGATAATGGGCTTTCATTTTGCGCAAATCACTGTAATAACAAATATGATCGCCTTCTCTGTTTTTGTCAGAGTATTGGTAGTTCATAGCCTTACCAGAATATTTCTCAGCGATTTTAAACGCTTCTAGTATAGAGCAGGTATTATCTTTACCTCCACCTAAATTATAAACCTCAGCAATTCTCGGCTTATCAATAAAAGCTTCAATAAATTTTGAGATATCATACGAATGGATGTTATCGCGCACCTGTTTACCCTTATAACCAAATATCGTATATGGAGTACCATCTAAATTGCATTTTACCAAATAACTTAAAAAGCCGTGTAACTCTACACCTGAGTGATTTGGGCCTGTTAAGCAACCACCACGCAAGACGCAGGTTGGCATATTAAAATACCGTCCGTACTCTTGCACACAAATATCAGAGGCGACTTTTGAAGCTCCAAACAAGGAGTGCTTACTCTGGTCAATGGTAAAGGTTTCTGGTATCCCAGTGTGGTAGGTTTCATCGGCATAATCCCAACGGGTCTC
>CAYMDB010000409.1:0-2760 GCA_964388865.1 uncultured Flavobacteriaceae bacterium | reverse complement strand
ATTTTAATATATTTACTGAATGTAAAAATACGTATTTAAATACTGACCTCTAAAAATCAGATTTTTTCACTTCAAGGAGCTAAGTCGGTATTAACAGTGCTAGTAGCCATTTCAGTTTTAACACTTATTTTGCCAAATTTTACAATCGCAGTTTCTGGGCCAGTGTACAGCACAGAGCAGTTGGCCTTTGTCGCTGTGGTAACTTTAATTTTGTATGGTAGTTTTTTATTCGTTCATACTATTAGTCATAAAAGTGATTTTATTTCAGACGGCGCTGACGCTGCCTCGCATTCACATGGAGATGCACCTACTAAAACAAAAGCTATTATAAGCGCCATTCTGTTGGTAGTTTTATTAGTTGTTGTGGTGATGTTGGCCGAATCTATGGCGCATCCTTTAGAATCATGGATTGACGATGTTGGTGCACCCAAAGAAATTTCAGGAATTATAATAGCGAGCATCATTCTTTTGCCTGAAGGTATTTCGGCAATTAAAGCTGCTAACAAAAATCAACTTCAAAATAGTTTAAATCTCTCGTTGGGATCTTCTTTAGCTACAATTGGACTTACCATACCTACGGTTTCAATAATTTCTATCGCTATGGGTATACCAATTTCCCTAGGCCTAAATGCGAAAATGATGGTTCTATTTTTGTTAGCACTTTTTATCATCGTACTTTCTTTAAGCACGGGGAGAACTACAATTTTACAGGGCATTGTTTTATTAGTTATTTTTTCGGTGTATCTATTAACGGTTTTAATTCCATAGTTTTCCTATTTATAATTTTTAAAGACTCAAATTTATTTTTTGTTACTATCGACTTTTTATATCGAACTAAAAAACAATATTTCAAGTCTGCCATTAGCTAAAAAAAGCACTTCAAGCGCTCAATTAAGTTAATTGTGCAGAGAGCTGTAAACCCTTGTTGCTATTTAAAAAAGCAGAAGCATGGCAATCAACTATATGGATTGTTATTGCAATCATAAATGTTGCTTTTTTTACTTAAACGTTTCAAACGGTTTTTCCACAGGACAACAGAAAAAAAATCACTATCATTTTAAAGTGATTAAAAATCTTTCCAATAATTAATTAAAACTGCTTAAGCGTTATAACAGATCATTTTACTTAATAATTTACAAATATGGAGGTATCTTCGTGCTTAAAAAAATTGAATTTATGAAAATTGCAGTATTTAGCACAAAGCCTTATGACAAAGCCTATTTTGAAAAGCACATCAAAAATTCAGACTACAAATTTTCATTTTTTGAAGCGTCCTTAAATTACGATACAGCCAATTTAACCATGGGCTTTGACGCTGTTTGTATTTTTGTAAATGATCAGGTGGACGAAAAAACAATTAAAATACTCTCTAAAAATGGTATTAAACTAATTGCTTTGCGATGTGCTGGCTTTAATAATTTAGATGTGGAAGCAGCAAAAACAGAAGGTATAAAAGTGGTTAGAGTTCCGGCCTATTCACCAGAAGCCGTTGCTGAACATGCTTTGGCGTTGATATTAACATTAAACAGAAAAACGCATAAAGCTTACAACAGAGTAAGAGAAGGTAATTTTTCACTCAATAATCTTATAGGATTTAATCTTTCGGGAAAAACTGTTGGAGTTATTGGAACCGGACAAATTGGAGCCACCTTTTGCACTATTATGAAAGGTTTTGGATGTAAGATTATTGCGTTCGACATTCATGAATCTGAAGATTTAATCAATTTAGGTGTCACTTATGTCTCATTAAATGAAGTGTTTAAACAGTCAGACATTTTATCCTTGCATTGTCCTCTAAACGAACATACCAAACACATTATTAATGAAACGTCCATAGGCCAAATGAAAGAAGGCGTTATGATTATTAACACCAGCAGGGGTGCTCTAATAAATACATCATCCGTAATTCAAGGTCTTTCTGAAAAAAAAATAGGATACCTTGGTATTGATGTTTACGAACAAGAGGAAAATTTATTTTTTGAAGATTTGTCCGAAAGCATCATTCAAGATGATCTTATTTTAAGACTTAATAGTTTTCCTAATGTACTAATTACGTCGCATCAAGCTTATTTTACGAGGGAAGCCATGGACGAAATAACAATTACTACCCTAAAAAATATTGAAGCCTTTGATAAAAATTTAGAGTTAGAAAATGAAGTGAAATAAAAGTGCTAGGTATTTTTAATACAGTCATTGCGCTAAATTTAGCGGTATTACTTAAAGCTCTTTTCAATTTCTTTTCATTACCTTTAACAACATACGGAGGACACATTAGCATGAATAATTTATTTTGAGTATCTACACCAACTTTATAATATTAACTTTAAAATCTTAGGAAACGCATAGTATATCGTAATGCATCGCAACACCCTTATTAGCCGTATTTCAGATGGCGTGTTATCATCAAAAACCAAAGAACAAAGTGAGCGGCTGATTCTTTCAATAGCTATTATTAGTTACATTGTTCATCTCATACTTATTGCTTTGGTGAATCAAGGCCTAATACAACTCGATTCAAAATTATTTAAGAATTCACTATCTAAATTCTTGAATTTATACCCAAATGAAACATTGAAACATTTTTTTGAATTAAAATGCAGTAATTCAAATTATTTAGAATTATTTACAGACATTTTAGAAATGGAGAGCTGCTCTGAATTGAGAGATGCTTTTTATGATAATCCAAAATGTTTAATAGAGTTTACATTTGATAATCCAAATGTTATAGATTTATATAAAACAGTTCTGGAAAAGACTGAT
>CAYMDB010000408.1:0-2801 GCA_964388865.1 uncultured Flavobacteriaceae bacterium | reverse complement strand
GAATTTGTAGAGCTCAAAAAAGGAGATGCTATGCATCTACCGGTTGAAGATAACAGTATAGATGTGGCGGCTCAAAATTGTTTATTCAACATTTTTAAAGCCGATGATTTAAAAAAAGCCATCGCTGAAATGTACCGTGTTTTAAAACCGCATGGCCGTTTGGTAATGAGCGACCCCACCTGTGAGCAACCGATGAATGAAACGCTGCGCAACGACGACCGTCTGAGAGCGCTTTGCTTAAGTGGTAGTTTACCAATTGCAGAATATGTAAAAGCACTTACCGACGCTGGCTTTGGCACTATTGAAATTAGAGCGAGAAAACCCTACCGTATTCTCGACCCAAAAACCTACCCTACCGACGACTTAATTTATATAGAATCTATAGAAGTTGCGGCAATTAAAGATCCCATGCCAGCAGATGGTCCTTGCATTTTCACAGGTAAAGCTGCTATTTACTTTGGAGATGAGACCTATTTTGATGATAAAGCCGGACATATTTTATTAAAAAATCAGCCTTTAGCCATTTGTGATAAAACTGCTGGAGCATTAACCGCTCAAAATAGAGACGATATTTTTATAAGCCCATCTACATTTCATTATGATGGTGGAGGTTGCTGTTAAAAACAAAACAAAAATTGATTTTACTCTTAATAATAGCGGTATTCTTTTTAGCCTACTCGAATGGCTCTAACGACAACTTTAAAGGTGTAGCCACCTTATTTGGAAGTCAAACCTGTAGTTATAAAACTGCTTTAATTTGGGCAACTGTAACTACGCTCTCAGGTGGTCTAGCGGCAATATTTTTTGCACAAAAGCTCGTGTCCAATTTTTCAGGAAAGGGAATTTTAGACGATACCTTTATTAGATTGCCAACTTTTGGAGTTTCAATTGCTATGGGTGCAGCACTAACTGTTTACATTGCTACTAAAATTGGGATGCCTATTTCTACAACTCATGCGCTTGTTGGTGCCTTAACTGGACTTGGGTTAATTTCCAACACCAATTATTCGTTTTTATATAGTATTGCAACCTTATTTTTGGTCCCGTTACTTTTCGGACCCTTTTTAGCCTCCATTTTAAGCTTTGTAATTTATAAAGTTTTTAATTACCTGCGCTTACAGTCTAACATTACTAAAGATTATTGCATTTGTGTTAACGAAAAAGAACAAGAATTTTTACACACACAAGCGCACGAATTAACACTAGTAACCAAAAATAATCCTGTACTTTCTACCTGCAATATTTCGGAGCAATACTCAGGAAAATTACTAGGCATTACAGCACAAACCATAATTAAAACATTACATTTTTTTAGTGCGGGATTGGTGAGTTTTGCCCGCGGTTTAAATGATACACCAAAAATTGCTGCAATTCTGCTTGTTACAACTAGTATCGATATGATTTTCAGTCTAGTGGCGGTCGCATTGACTATGTCCATTGGGGGCATTATCAGTGCTAAAAAAGTAGGTTTCAATATGAGTAAAAACATTACTAACCTTAACGAAGGTCAAGGATTTACGGCTAACATTGTCACTGGAATTCTAACAACTACTGCAGGTGTTTTTGGGTTACCCGTTTCAACGACCCACGCTTCAGTTGGTGCAATTTTCGGCATTGGTTTTGCTAATAAACAGTCAAATATTAGCACCACGTACAAAATAGTTTCGTCGTGGTTGATTACATTACCAATGGCAGCTCTTTTTGCTTGTATGGTATATTATATATTAAATTTAATCTTGTAATGAAAGCATGAGATTCCTGCTTAATTAGGAAATTATTATGGAAAAATACCTCGACATACTTATTAATTCCTACATAGGTTATTGGAATTATCTAAAACACGAACTCATTGATCTCAACCATTGGGATAATTTTTTCTATGGTCTTATAATCATATCACTTCTAGTTTGGGTTTTAGAAATTGCCTTTCCATGGCGAAAAACCCAGGCGCTCTTTAGAAAAGATTTTTGGCTAGACACCTTTTATATGTTTTTCAATTTCTTTTTGTTGAATCTTATTGTTCTTATAGCCTTATCTAATACCACCGAAGCCTTTTTTAATGATATTTTAGGATTTGTTGGTTTGACCGTTTCAAATTTTCAGTTGTTTGATGTTGATGAATTACCAAGATGGTCGGGCTTACTTATATTTTTTATAGTTTCCGACTTTGTCCAGTGGAATACGCACCGACTTTTACATCGCTCTGAATGGCTTTGGAATTTTCACAAAGTGCACCACTCCGTTAAAGAAATGGGTTTTGCGGCACATTTGCGTTACCATTGGATGGAACCCGTCGTTTATAAATCCATATTATACATTCCCATCGCTATAATTGGAGGTTTTGATGCCCAAGACGTTGCCATTGTTTATTTCTTTAGTATTGCTATTGGCCATCTTAATCACGCTAATCTCGGCTGGGATTATGGGGTTTTAAAATACATTTTCAACAATCCGAAAATGCATATATGGCATCACGCTAAGGCTTTACCAGAACATGTGCGATATGGTGTTAATTTCGGACTTACCTTAAGTCTTTGGGATTATATTTTTAAAACCGACTTTATACCGCACGACGGTAGGGATATTGAGCTCGGTTTTGAAGGGGACGAAACCTTTCCTAAAGATTTTATGCATCAGGAATTATATCCCGCATTCCCGCGCAATAAAAAATCCCATAACTAAAAGAACCAAAAATGAAATACGTCTCAGCTTTACTTATAACACTAATCATAGCCTCATGCCAAGACAGCAGAAAAGGTGTTGAATTTAATTCAAAAAACGACCTATCTGCTAAGGTGAAA
>CAYMDB010000407.1:0-2805 GCA_964388865.1 uncultured Flavobacteriaceae bacterium | reverse complement strand
CAATCGGGGCCATCAACACAGCGGTAGCCGAATTATTAATGACTTGACTAAACGATGTTGTCAGTAAAAAAACACCACCCAATAAAATCACAGGATGAAGTGATCCTAAGGTGTTTACTAAGCCATTAGCAATAAGTGTTGCAGTCCCTGTTTTTTGAAGCGCAATACCCATAGGAATCATTGCGGCAATCATCACCACGCTTATCCAACTTATACCTTTATAAGCTTTTGCCATGGGTACACAGCCAGAGATTAAAACAATTCCCGCCGAAATAAGTGCAGCAACGGCGCCAGGTACAATTTCAAACACTAAGAAAAAAATCATAAGTAATAAAGCAAACAGAGCGATATATGATTTATAGGTGAGGTTGGTAACCGTTTTCGCCATTCCTTCAGGACTGCCGCAAATCACCAAATTTTCGTGTTGTTCTTTTAATTGATCAATATTTTTCCATGCACCTCGTATTAAAAAGGCGTCACCGGCTTTAATTACAATTTCAGGGGCGTTGTAAGGCTTATTATTTCGCGAGGCGGCCATAAGTTGAACGTTAAAACGTTCAAAGAAAATACCCAGTCTCATTTTTCGTCCCACAAGAACTGAGTTTGGGGTTACAATAACTTCAGCCATACCAACTTCTTGATTAATTAAGTTGTTTTTTAACTCATCATTAATGGGTTCTAAGGGTAATAATCCGAGTCTAAATGTAATCATTAGAGTGTTTATAGCTTCGGTATCTCCCTTAACGGTGATGATATCGTGATACAAAAATTCTGTTGTTGGGTTGGGGAATTCAATAAAGGGGTCATTCCTTTTAATGACACTTGGATGTCTTCGTTTTATTCTTAAAATAGAAACGTGATGCATGTTTTCAAAATCCCAATCTCCAATTTTAGTGTTTAATAAAGGAGAAACAGAACGTACCCTAAGTCTGTAGTAGTCGTCATCAATTTTATAGGCTTCAATCCATTTATGTACTGTTGTACTAATGTCCACAGGTTTATTGTTGGTTTTATTGCTTGGTAAAAGACGGTAACCAATATATCTAAAGTAAATTAGAGCAATAATTAACAAAGGCAGGCCGATTAACCCGAATTCAAAAAATGAAAAGCCTTCTAATCCGCTTTCTAGCATTGTATTGTTCACAATAATATTCGGTGGCGTTCCGGTTAAGGTTAGCAATCCACCTGTATTAGAACCAAAGGCTACGGGCATTAATAATTTTGAAGGTAAAGTTCCTATACTCCAAGCAGAGGCTATGGTAACAGGCATTAGTGTGGCAACAGTCCCCGTATTGCTTACCACTCCAGATAGCAATCCAGAGCCTAAAGTTGTAAGCAGCAGTAGTTTTGTGGTGCTTTTGCCTGCGAGTTTTATAACCTTCTCGCCGGCCAAGGCTGTCCACCCTGTTTGAGATAAGCCTTCTCCAATAATAAAAAGCGCAGCAATCATAATTACCGTAGGGTTACTAAAGCCACTTAAGGTTTCAGTTAAATCCAAAATCCCAAAGATAAATAAGCTCAACATAGAGAGTAAAGCAATAATATCTGGTGTAAATTTGCCCCATATAAATAGCGCAATTGTGATTGTTAGAATAGCTATCATTAAGCTCATAGTGAGTACGTTCTTTAATTATACTGCAAAGTTAAAGGCATAGAGAGGTAATTATTATGACCGATATCATACTTTGTGAGAATAGCGAATTATTCAATTTTGATTAGTTATTTTGATTGAAAATCTAATATAATGAAATCGAAACCGTTTGCGAAATAAAAAGACTGCGATTATATGTTATCTTTTTAATATTTTTGACACTTATAAAACGTAAAAATAAAATGAAATTAGACATATTGGCCATAGGTTCGCATCCAGATGACGTTGAATTAGGTTGCGGGGCAACGTTAGCAAAAGAGGTTTCTAATGGAAAAAAAGTAGGCATTATCGATTTAACACGGGGAGAATTAGGAACCCGTGGTTCGGCTGAAACAAGAGACGAAGAAGCTGCCGAATCAGCAAAAATTTTAGGAGTTGCTACCCGAGTTAATATGAAATTTGACGATGGTTTTTTTATCAATGATAAAACTCACCAACTTGACATTATAAAAATGATACGCCATTACCAACCAGAAATTGTTATTTGTAATGCCATTGACGATAGACATATAGATCATGCTAAGGGCAGTAAATTGGTGAGCGATGCTTGCTTTTTGAGTGGTTTAAGAAAAATAGAAACACGGTTTGAAGCAAGTGAAGAATTACAAGAGCCATGGCGGCCGAAGGCTGTGTATCATTTTATACAATGGAAAGATTTAGAGCCTGATATCGCCGTGAACGTCACCGGATTTATGGAACAAAAGATGGATGCTGTTTTAGCTTATAAAACCCAGTTTTTTAATCCGGATAGTAAGGAGCCAGAAACCCCTATCTCGAGCAAGAATTTTACCGATAGTATTTCATACAGAGCCCGAAACTTAGGGCGCTTGGTAGGTGTGGAATTTGCTGAGGGTTACACAGTTGAAAGGTATCCTGCGGTAGAATCGTTATTTGACCTAAAATAACTTAAAAAAACCTTTTGTAGAAAAAGGTAAATAAATTACATTTGTAGTCCTAATTAAAATGGTGGTTGTAGCTCAGTTGGTTAGAGCATCGGTTTGTGGTACCGAAAGTCGCCGGTTCGAGCCCGGTCTTCCACCCAAAATTAGCAAAGCTTCTTAGAAATAAGAGGCTTTTTTTTGTTTAGGCATGTCTGTAGACTTTTTCCTGACTTCCGCACTGGGACACCCAAGTTAAAAATTGAATAATTTTTG
>CAYMDB010000406.1:1691-2819 GCA_964388865.1 uncultured Flavobacteriaceae bacterium | reverse complement strand
TATTATATTTACTGGAGTTTTAAAATATTTAATCTATCTTAACGCATCAGTACTATTAAAAAATATCAAATAAAAAGTTCAAAATAAATTAAATGAAAAAATTAAGACTAATTCTAGGAGATCAACTCAACATAAAGCACTCATGGTTCAACACAACCGATGACAAGATTACCTATTGCCTATTTGAAATGCGCCAAGAAACAGACTACGTGCAGCACCACATTCAAAAAGTAATTGGATTTTTTGCTGCGATGCGAGGTTTTTCTGAACTCTTAAAAGCTGAAGGACATCAGGTGATTTATTTAAAAATAACCGACAAAGAGAATACCCAAAGTCTCACTGAAAATTTGTCAAAACTCATCAAGGCAAACCACTACGATTGTTTTGAATATATGCATCCTGACGAATACCGTTTAGACGCGCAATTACGAGCCTTTTGTAAAAATCAAAAAATTGAATCAAAAGCCTATGATTCTGAACATTTCTACACCGAACGTTTAGAGTTAAAAAACTTCTTTAAAGGGAAAAAAACCTACCTCATGGAAAGTTTTTACCGTAACATGCGTAAAAAGCATAATATCCTTATGGAAGGTGAGCAACCTGAAGGTGGAAAATGGAATTACGATAAAACCAACAGAAAAAAATGGAACGGCAAACCCGAAATTCCGCATTACAAATGGTTTATCAACAAGGTCGATGCTATTGTTGAAGACCTAAAACAGGCTGAAATAAAAACCATAGGCCGATTTAAAAGCGAAACATTCAGTTATCCTGTTACCAGAACACAAGCCTTAGAGCAACTCGATTATTTTTGCGATTATTTACTGGTTCACTTCGGTGATTATCAAGACGCCATGCACACGGGTGACGTTAACTTATTTCATTCGCGGGTCTCTTTTGCCATGAACATAAAGTTAATTAGTCCGAAAGAAGTCGTCAATACCGTAATAGACTATTATTACAAGCATAAATCTGAAATTGATATTTCTCAGGTTGAAGGTTTTGTACGTCAAATTATCGGCTGGCGCGAATATATGCGCGGCATGTATTGGGCGCTTATGCCCGACTACAAATCACTAAACCACCTAGAAAATACCTATAATTTGCCAGACTTTTTCTGGACGGGCG
>CAYMDB010000406.1:0-1681 GCA_964388865.1 uncultured Flavobacteriaceae bacterium | reverse complement strand
CGATAATGCTTACGCGCATCACATTCAGCGATTGATGATTACAGGGAATTTTGCTTTGCTGACTCAAATACATCCCGATGAGGTTGATGCTTGGTATTTAGGTATTTACGCAGATGCCATTGAATGGGTACAACTCACAAATACCAGAGGCATGAGTCAATTTGCCGATGGTGGAAAAATTGCAACAAAACCTTATGTGTCTTCAGGAAGTTACATCGATAAAATGAGTAACTATTGTGAAGACTGTAAGTACAATAAAAAAGAAAAAATAACAGAAGACGCTTGCCCTTTTAATAGTTTGTATTGGAATTTTTTAGACGATAAAAGAGACCAATTACAAAGCAATCATCGCATGGGCATGATGTATAGTTTACTCAACAAAATGCCCAACGACCAACTTGTGGCTATAAAAGAAAGAGCGAAATCTATAATAGAACATCCAGATGCCTACTGATAAAGAACATATTAACATTGTTTGGTTTAAACGCGATTTAAGATTACAGGATAACGCAGCAATTGCTAACGCCTTTAGTAGTGATAAACGCACTCTCCTACTCTATGTTTTTGAACATTTATTATTAACTGACGAGCATTACAGTGAGCGGCATTTTAACTTTATTAAAGAATCTATTCGCGATCTCAATGCACAGTTAGAACCCTATAATACCAAAGTTTTAGCGGTAACTAGTGATATTTCAAGCGCCTTCAATCATCTACAAGAATTCTATAAAATAGATGCTGTGTTTTCTCATGTTGAAACTGGAATTTTAGCAACCTACAATCGCGATAAGGAATTCACACGTTATTGTCGAAATAATTTCATCAACTGGAAAGAATCAAAAAATAACGCTGTCTCACGGGGCTTATTACATAGAGATAATTGGTTTGAAAGTTGGGAAACCTACATGTATAAAGACCAAAAAACTTTTGAACCTGCAGAAAACCAACTCTTAAACCTTGCTGAAATTGAGCGTTTAGAAAAGGTATTTGTCACCACAGATTTGGATACACCCCTGGATACAAAATTTCAAAAAGGTGGGAGTACTACAGGTTGGAAGTATGCCAATTCTTTCTTTAAAGAAAGACATAAAGAATACATGTATAACATTTCCAAACCCGAGGCTTCCCGCACTAGCTGTAGCCGACTATCGCCTTATATCGCTTGGGGTAATTTATCTATCCGTCAGGTGTTTCAAAAAGGAAAGGCGGTAAAAAACGATTCAAACAAACAACATATTGGTGCATTTTTATCGCGATTACGATGGCAAGCCCATTTTATTCAGAAGTTTGAAATGGAGCATACCATGGAGGCGGCAAGCGTCAATAAAGGCTATTATAAGCTAAAAAAAAGTATTTCAGAAGACTACCAAGAGGCTTGGTTTAAAGGTGAAACTGGTTTTCCTTTGGTGGATGCAAGTATGCGCTGTTTGATAGAAACGGGGTATGTAAATTTTAGAATGCGCGCTATGTTGGTGTCCTTCCTCACCCATATTTTATGGCAACCGTGGCAAGCGGCATCTACACATCTTTCTAAACAATTTCTAGATTTTGAACCTGGTATTCATTTTCCGCAATTACAGATGCAAGCTGGTGAGACAGGCATAAACAACTTACGAATTTACAACCCCACCGCCAATAGTCTTAAACACGATCCTGATGCTGTTTTTATCAGAAAATGGGT
>CAYMDB010000405.1:0-2825 GCA_964388865.1 uncultured Flavobacteriaceae bacterium | reverse complement strand
AAGTAATCTATAATTTCTTTATCCGCCGCTATAAAAGCACCAGTGCTTGCCATAGACTTTGCAAACGTTGCAAAATAGACATCGATATCATCTTGCACACCTTGCTCGTCTCCTGTACCAGCCCCGTTTTTTCCCAGAGTACCAAAACCATGAGCATCGTCAACTAAAAATCTGAAGTTATATTTTTTCTTTAAGGCAGCGATTTCTTTTAAGCGACCTTGCTCACCCCGCATCCCAAAAACACCCTCAGAGATTACTAAAATACCACCACCTGTGTGGTCTGCCATTTTAGTCGCACGATCCAAGTTTTTTTCTAAACTTTCAATGTCATTATGCTTGTAAGTAAAACGCTTACCCATATGCAAACGAACGCCGTCAATGATACAGGCATGTGCATCTACGTCATACACAATAATGTCATCCTTAGCGACTAGAGCGTCTATTGTAGAGAGGATACCTTGGTATCCAAAATTTAAAAGATAAGCGGCTTCTTTGCTTACAAAGGAAGCCAATTCGTTTTGTAATTGTTCATGCAAATCTGTATGTCCAGACATCATGCGCGCTCCCATCGGATAAGCAGATCCGTATTGTGCTGCAGCCTCGGCATCAACCTTTCTTACCTCTGGATGATTTGCCAAACCCAGATAGTCGTTAATACTCCAAGTAATAACCTCTTTACCGCGGAACTTCATTCTATTAGAAATTTGTCCTTCAAGCTTGGGAAAAACAAAATAACCTTCTGCTTGGGCAGCCCACTTCCCTAGTGGTCCTTTATCTCTGTAAATTTTTTCAAATAAATCTTTCATACGTAATATTTGCTATTAATCATTTCATTAATTAAATCTACTAATTCTTTAATCAAATAATGAATTTAAGGTTAATTTAATCTCGTTAGTTCAAGCAAAATTAGATAATTATATGATGACCTCATAATATATTTAAACTAACTATCCACCGAGTTTTTAACAAAAAAAACCTATCATGTGCCGTATGTGATAGGTTTTTATTTGAAACTTATATATTCTATCGTAGTATGTATCTCATTTTTACTATCGAAGAAACCTTGGTCTTGCATCCACTTATCACTATATACTTTACTCATGTATCGCGATCCGTGATCTGGAAAAATCACAACGATTTTATCTCCAGGTTTAAATTCACCTTCCTCGTTAAGCTGTTTAACTGCTTGCATTGCTGCACCACTGGTGTAACCGACAAAAAGTCCTTCTGTATTAGAAATTTCTCGAGCAGTATGGGCACTCTCTTCATCTGTGACTTTAACAAATCTATCAATTAGATCAAAATCTGTGGCGGTTGGAATAAGATTTTTCCCAAGACCTTCAATTCTATAAGGATAGATTTCCTTATCATCGAACTCTTTGGTCTCATGATATTTTTTTAACACAGAGCCATAAGCGTCAACACCAATAATTTTTACATTGGGATTTTGCTCTTTTAAATATTTAGCAGTTCCTGAAATCGTACCACCTGTGCCACTACAGGCAATCAAATGCGTGATTTCTCCATTGGTTTGATCCCATATCTCTGGACCAGTAGATTTGTAGTGCGCGTCAATATTTAACTGGTTAAAATATTGATTGATATAAATGGATCCCTTGTTTTCCTCGTGGAGGCGCTTAGCAACCTCATAATAAGACCTCGGGTCATCAGCCTTAACATTGGCAGGACAAACATAAACTTTGGCTCCCATAGACTTTAACATGTCTATTTTATCTGCTGAAGATTTAGAACTCACGGCTAAAATACATTCGTACCCTTTGATAATACTAACCATAGCAATACTAAAACCCGTATTACCAGATGTCGTTTCTATAATGGTATCGCCAGGATGTAAAAGGCCTTTTCGTTCTGCTTCCTCAATAATAAATAAAGCGATTCTGTCCTTTGAAGAATGACCTGGATTAAACGCCTCAACTTTGGCATAAAAATCACCGTCGATTTCGGCAGTCATTCTGTTCAACTTGATAAGTGGTGTGCTTCCTATGAGTTGAAGCGCATTATCAAATACATTTTTATTGTTGTTCATAAATGCTATTTTTCGGTATTACATTCAAATAATTTCATACCTAAAACCTGACAAAAGTAACATTTTTTTTTGAATTAGGTTGAAATCCCCTCTAAATCTAATAAAAAAGCAAACTCTTCAGCATCTTCTTTCAGACTTTCAAAACGTCCTGATGCACCACCGTGACCCGCATCCATGTTTGTTTTTAAGTATAAATGATTATCATTTGTTTTTAAGGTTCTAATTTTGGCTACCCATTTTGCAGGTTCCCAATACTGAACTTGGGAATCGTAAAGACCGGTAGTCACTAACATATGCGGATAGGCTTGTGCACTAACATTATCATAAGGCGAATACGATTTCATGTAATTGTAATACAGAATATCGTTAGGATTTCCCCATTCGTCATATTCCCCTGTTGTTAGCGGAATGGAGTCATCTAACATTGTTGTTAAGACATCGACAAACGGAACAGCCGCTATGATACCATTATATAACTCAGGTGCTTCATTAATCACTGCACCTAAGAGTAATCCGCCTGCGCTTCCACCCATCGCATATAAATGTTTTGAAGAAGTGTAGCGTTCTTTTATTAAATGTAGTGAGCAGGCAATAAAATCTTTAAACGTATTATTTTTGTTTAACAATTTACCATCTTCATACCACTGCCTTCCTAAATACTCACCCCCTCTAATATGAGTAATAACATAAATAAACCCTCTGTCTAACAAACTTAATCTAATTGAAGAAAAACTGGGATCCATTGTTATACCATAACTACCGTAAGCATACTGTAGCA
>CAYMDB010000404.1:0-2833 GCA_964388865.1 uncultured Flavobacteriaceae bacterium | reverse complement strand
CATTAAATTTGAATGAAGTATTAATAATCAATATGTTAGGCTGTGTGCGTAAAGCTTAAATGGAATCTAAAATCGAAATAATTATCTGACAACCTTTAATAATTTCGTCATTTGAAATGGTTAAAGGAGGCGTAATCCGAATTGCTTTGGTTTCAAAAAGCAGCCAAAAGAGGATTAATCCTTGGTCTTGAGCTTGCAAAACAACTTTGTTGGCAATGTCGGCATTTTCTGTGATCGCGGCCAACATTAAACCGCGACCTCTTATGGCTTTGATGTGTTTATGCTGAAGATGTTTTCTAATTAATTGTTCCTTTTCTAGGGCTTCAGACATTAAATTTGAATTTGTTATTTCTAACAATGTTGCTAAAGCTGCGGCAGCAATAACCGGATTTCCGCCAAAAGTGGTGATATGGCCAAGTTTTGGATTGTTGCTTAAAGACTTCATCATTTCTTTTGAAGCTGTAAAAGCACCGATAGGTAAACCTCCACCTAAACCTTTTCCGGTAACGACGATATCGGGTTGACAATTGTAGTTTTCAAATCCGAATAATTTTCCTGTTCTGCCAATACCCGGCTGAATGTCATCTAAGATAAAAACGGCCCCGACCTCATTGCATCTTTTCTGAACGTTGTGAAGATAATCCTCGATGGGTTCAATAAAACCGGCTCCACCTTGAATGGTTTCCAAAATGACGCCAGCTGTTTTTTCTGTGATCTCATTGAGACACCAATCGCAATTAAAGGTAATATGCTTAATGTCTGGAATTAAAGGTAAAAAGGGTTTTTTGCGCTCTTCAAAATCCATTAAACTTAAAGAGCCCATGGTATTGCCGTGATAGCTGTTCTTCGCAGCAATTAGTTCTGAGCGACCAGTAAAGCGTCTCGCTAATTTAATACTGCCTTCTATAGCTTCCGTACCAGAATTTACCAAATAGGTAGATTCTAAGGGTTTTGGTAAATGTTTGGCTAATAATTTAGTCAGTGCAACGGCCGGATCTTGAATATATTCACCATAAACCATCACATGTAGATATTTATCGACCTGTGTTTTTATAGCCTCTACAACTTTGGGATGCGAATGTCCTAAACTGCAGGCCGACACACCGGCTACAAAGTCGAGATAGGCTTTTCCTTGCTTGTCATATATATAGGAACCCTTGGCATGACTTACCTCAAGAGCCAAAGGGTGTGGAGTGGTTTGTGCCTGATATGTTAAGAAATCATTTTGCATAATGCATTTATTGCCCTTCTTTTTTAAGCCTAGCTTTTGATTTTGCGGCAGAGGAATCTAATTCTTTTTTAAGGGGTTTTAAAGGCCTTACTTTTGTTTTTTGAGGCATATTTCTAGACGCTTTATTTGGTTTATTTGGCGTGTCTTTACCAGCTTCTTCTATAAGCTCACTGACACTGTCATCTATAAATTCTTCAGGCGGAACATATGGATCTAGACCTTTTATAATTGGTAAATCGAGAGGTGGGTCGTCTTTAAATAAATCGTCAACAGATATTGGTCGTTCTTCACCACGCCAATCAAAACCTCTTAAACGTTTAGCACTTTTTGGAAAATCGGGTTCAGGGAAAATATTGCCATCTATCTGATTGATAAATCGCACTTCTTGAATGACTTTATCAATGATATCAATGGTAATTTTTCCGGATTTTGATGTCTGAATACCTATTAACTCATTAGCGTCGTTTCTCAAATACCTTATGGTTTCGGCATTTTTTATAACGTCCACATGATACAATTCATTCTCTTTAAAGAGACCGATTAAGCGTTGGCCTTTAATTTGGTCATAACCGTCTTCACTTAGCGTATCCCTGCTGACTAAAAAAGCATTTTCAAAAACTTTTAGGGAATCTAATTTTTCAGTTTTAACATTCGAAATAAGATGAATGGTGTCTCCCGTCATTTGATTTCCTAAATTCCACAGTACAGGTTTACGGTTTATGGCGAAGGCATCCTCAGAGCTAAAACGCTTTAGATTGATCATTTGTGTTAAACCAGTTCTATGGTCCACATGAATAGAATCCGATTTTCCTGCCAAATCACTTTTATACAATTTAGCATTATAAAAGGCTCGGGTTATTCTATTTTCAGCTTTACCAGTAACCATCAAGGTATCGGCATGTAAATAGACAGAATCTTGTTCTTGAACCGAAATGGCTAATGCGCGTTTCGTGATAAAAACAGAATCTTTTTCGCGCCATACTTCGGCATAATGCCCCGTAACAATACTGTTATTTATAGTATCTGTTATTGTAATATTGTTGTTTGCAGAGGCGAAACTTCTATTGCGATCAAAATATAAACTATCTCCTTCTACAGTTCTGTTGTCGTAATCTATTCGGGCATTGCGCTGAAAATGCCCTATATCTTTATTGGTATCATAAAAACCGCGTTCGCAGTAGACCTTACTGGTTTCTCCAACAATGGTAGAAGGCCCAAAAAGTTAGGCATGTCCTTTTTCAGTAAAAAAATCGAGTCGTTCGGTATTAAGGGTGTACTCTGGATTGACCAGCACCACATCTTGTGTAAATTGATATTTTTTAGCAGCCATATAATAGCGACCAATTTGGCTGGTAATGGTGCCAGAGGAATCTCTAACTACCTTTCCTTTAGTATCGTAATAGGCTTGTTGTCGGTTTCTATCGTAGTATAATTTATCCGTTGTTAACACCGATTGAGGTTCGGTTAAAACCACATCTCCTCGGGCAAATGCTAATTGAGTTTTACCACTATACTCTATATATTTAGCAACCATATTAATAGAGTCGCCTTGTTTCATTACCACATTGCTGAAAGCTTCAAGATAATCCTGATCTTCGTAGT
>CAYMDB010000403.1:0-2846 GCA_964388865.1 uncultured Flavobacteriaceae bacterium | reverse complement strand
AAACCGTTAACCAAGGCGATTTGGTGTTTACGATTATCCCAAGCGAGAATTCATCGTATGTAGCAAAACTAAAGACACCTTCACAAAACTCTGGAAAGATTAGACTAGGTCAGCGGGTTAATATAAGATTGGAAAATTACCCAGAGGCAGAATTTGGTATGTTAAATGGCTCAGTGAAAAACATTTCCTTAATTCCAGATAACGAAGGCTTGTATTTTATAGACGTTGAGCTTCCGGAAAGGTTGGTAACATCTTATAATAAAGACATTGATTTCAAACAAGAAATGCGGGGTACTGCTGAGATTATTACAGAAGATTTGAGGTTAATTGAACGGTTCTTTTATCAGTTTAGGGAGATTGTAAATCGTTAGTGTTTATATGATAATGTAGCATATACATAGCTTAATTTGCCAAGACGTCTGCCCATGAAACCGCTTTTCAAAATCACATAAAGATCCCTTATTTAATCCACACCCGGAATTATTGGATATGACTAAGAAAGACTGGGAAGACATTACTTAGGATACCTTTAAAAAATGTAAGTTCGATTTAAAAACTGGCTTATATTTACAGATGATCCCTTTTTTAATCAGCGCCGTCACCTCGAGACATCGAAAGGTTGTCGGCTCACAACTTTCGTTTCGTTGAGATTTAGAATGGTCTTGGCATTGATTAAGTCTATAGTAATAACGTTATAAGCATGCTATAAGCACGCTACAACCACGCTATAATCACGCTAGAAGGTCGACATATATATTGGGTAAGTATGAGCTATTATGTTATTGAAGTCCTGTAATAATGCGGCACAGCGGTGTCTTGATTGCTGTTTAATGCGTTTTTAATGAAATTCACTAGTAGAGATGGTAAATTTGCGATTTCTTGTCTTTTTTCCCGTAGAGTGCTGTCTTTTTTGTAATGCAGGTTCAAAACCAAGTCAAAAATCATCGATAGAATAAAAAATTTCTGTCATTTTAATTTACTGAAATTCAGTACATTAATTAACTAAATATTCTGCTTTTTATCTATATAAATTTCATTTTTCTTACGTCGAACTCAGGTTTTAAAAAAGTGTTTCAGAAATCGGCTGCAAAACGGAATAAGTTTGAGAGTTTACAGCGGAATATTCGGTTTTTGAAAGGGTTAGTTATTTAATCTGTGTTTTCTAAATTCATATTTAAAGTTAGTCCAATCTCTTTGTTGCCAATTATACACACTGAGCCGATTAAAATTCTTATTCGGCTCGCATATCTGAACAAAATGAGCCGATTAGTTAATTTTTCGACTCATTCATAATTCAAGGTCAATTGAACAGATTAGAGCTGAAGTTTATGTTAGGAAGGTGTCACAGAATATGTTTGTATACTATTAGCTCAGAAATTTATATTAAAGTGAACTTTCTTTGTAAACCTTTAAAGGAATTTTGAGTTGTTAAAAGTTAATGTGGCAACGAGGAGATTTACTTAACTGTAAATATTTTTTTGTCGACACCAACACCTTTTATAGTAAGTGACTTCCATTGCTTTGGGAGTATTGGGTTTATTTGTTCAATACCATTTTCGGTGATATGTAAACCACCAAAACCAAACAAAACCACCTGCAACATTCCTCCAGCCCCTGTTGCAAAATAAGGTAAATCTGCAGTTGCGGTTTCTGACAAGGCACCAAAAGGCGGTCTTTTATTGGGTATATAACTTTCCTTAAATAAGCGATAGGAATTTTTAGAATCACCTAGACGTGCATAAATCACCGCAAATATGGATTTTCCCATCGCGGGGCCTTCTTCCGCCAGTTTTGGCTCGTAATAATTTAAATCTTTCAAAACGGTATTTTTGTCTGAAACTATATCTAAGGGATAAGTGAGTAAATTCACATCAGCTTGTTTTATTCGGTCACCAGTATAGGCACTATGCTCCATGGTTGTGCCATCAGGAAATTTATGAATTTTAATATGATTAGCAACTTCAATCCAAGAGTTGTCAGGGGTTAAACCAAGTTCCTTTGCAGCTAATCTTGCAAATTGTAATGCGGTTATGGCAGAACCATTTGTAAAGGCGTTATCGTCAACGTTAGGTGCAAATTCATTGGCGCCAACAACGTTTTTAATGGAGTAGGAGCCATCATTATTTTTAACACTTCGGCTTACCCAATACTCGGCAACTTCTTTTAGCATGGGATAGCCACGTTCCTTTAGCCAAAGTTTATTTTTAGTTACCCTGTAATAATTCCAAAAGGCAATAGCGACGTCTGCTGTAATATGATGTTCAAATGTTCCTGTTAAAGCCCAAGCAGGTGTGGCTTCTTCGCCAGTGTCATCACTTTCCCAAGGAAACATAGCTCCTTTATAACCAAAGTTGATGGCCTTTTGTTTCGCTTTATCTAGTCGGTCTGAACGGTAGTTAACCAAGGATTTTGCAATGTCTTGATTCAACAATAATAGCGGCGGAAACATCCATAACTCGGTATCCCAAAATATATGGCCATTGTAATTTTGCGATGATAAACCCATTGGAGCAATACTAAGATTAGAATCTGCTCTCCCAAATGCATATAAATGATAAAGGGCCAAACGCACATCTTGTTGCGATTTTAGATCGCCTTCAATAATTATATCTCCTTGCCAAAGTGCGTCCCAAAGTTGTTTGTGTTGTTCTAATAAATCCTTCTTTGGAGTCAAAAGATTAAAAATGACAAAACGTTCTGATTCATTTTGTGGATCTTCAAAATCTTGTGTCGTGCATTGAGCTGCCGTCCAAGCAAAGTCTAAATTTTCACCTGTTTTAATATCTGCTGTAAATGATAATTGATTATGGTAATCAGAGATTTTATTATGAACTAATTTTGGTCTT
>CAYMDB010000402.1:0-2860 GCA_964388865.1 uncultured Flavobacteriaceae bacterium | reverse complement strand
TGATAAATCAAATAATTCTTTATCACCGCCCTTAGACGTTATAAACACCACCTTATCACCTTCCTTAAATTGCGTATCGCCTCGGGGTATGATCGTATATTGAGTACCAAAACGTTGAATTGCAATAGGAATAAAGTGTAATTCTGAGTATAACTCCGCTGCTTCCTTAACGGTTTTACCAACTATGGTAGCTGTTCTAGATAAGCGCAAACCCAACATGGTTAGAGCACCTTCTTCAAACTCGTAGGTGTCATTAAAACCATATTGGTTGAGTAGTAAAGCAATTTCGGTAGCAGCAAGAGCTTCAGGGGAAATTAACTCATCGATACCAAACTTAGAAAAGCCAACAATATCTTTATTTTCAATAAACTCGGTATTTGAAATACGCACAATAGTTCGTTTAGCACCTAATTGCTTGGCTAAAACACCTGCTGCAATATTTGTAGTCTCTGAGGACGTTACCGCAATAAATAACAATGCACCATCAACCTGAGCCTCCCTTAAAACAGCAATAGACGTGGCATCGCCTTTAATTGTTTTAATGTCTAAATGCTCACCTGCATAGGTAAGGTTATCTTTTTGGTTATCTATGAGTGTGATTTCTTGCGATTCATACGATAGTAATTTTGCCAAGTGAAATCCAACCTCGCCTGCACCTGCGATAATAATCTTCATCTTTAAGTATTGTTAGAGATGGTCAAATATACATATTATTTAGGGCTTCAATACGTTTTGAAAATCATATAATTATAAGGACCTATGAGACTAAACTTTTATAATAGCTTATATTTGCAAAAAAAATTAATGGCTGAAAAAGTAAATCCATACAAAGACAGTGATCAATCAAAAAAGGTGCAAGTCACTAAAATGTTCGATACCATTTCTAAAGAATACGATAGTTTAAACCGTGTCATTTCTTTTGGTATTGACATTAAGTGGAGAAACAAAGTGGTTGAGCTTGTTGCTGAAAACAACCCTGAAAATATTTTAGATATCGCCACAGGAACTGGTGACTTAGCCATTAGTCTCGCTGCCACAAATGCTAAAGAAATTATTGGTTTAGATATTAGCAATGGTATGTTAGAAGTGGGTCGGAAAAAAATTAGCTCTGAACAATTAGATCAATTGATATCGATGGTAATTGGTGATTCTGAAGATTTACCTTTTGAAGACAACAGCTTTGATGCGATAACCGTGGCCTTTGGTGTGCGCAATTTTGAAAATTTAGAAAAAGGACTAACCGAAATATTACGAGTTCTCAAACCCAATGGTATTTTTGTAATTCTAGAAACCTCCGTACCCACAAACCCTATTTACAAAACAGGCTATAAAACGTATACAAAATTCATTTTACCAACCATTGGAAAATTATTTTCTAAAGATAAAGTGGCTTATGGCTATTTAAGTGAATCTGCTTCTGTTTTTCCTTATGGCGAAGCTTTAAACAATATTTTAATAAAAATTGGGTTTAGTACTGTGAAACATCAACCCCAAACTATGGGCGTGGCGACGATTTATACGGCATCTAAAGCATAATATCTAATGAACACAAAATTTTATCATTACTTTTTAAATCTTGTGATTAAATTTTTTAGGTCGATTTCTAAATCTACGCAGAGATTGCGTTCGTTTTCTTTCATAACTATGAAAACAACAGAGTTAAAGTATATCATTGGTTTTGTAGTTATATTGGCTTTTCAAAATGTATCTGCCCAACTCTTTACCAAAGAAAAAGTAGCTAACAATATCAACAATTTAGACCAAAAACCGCTGTCTTGGGGTTATTTTTTGGGTTTTAATCAATACGATTTCAAATTTCAATACAACGAAGATTTAAAAGATATCCTTGTCGATAATTCTTTCGGATTTCATCTTGGGCTTATCGGTGACATGCGCATCAATGATTATTTTAATCTGAGGTTAGAACCTGGCGTATTTTTTACCACCCGAAATATGCGCTATGATGAAAGTTATTTTGAAGGCCAAGAATTCAATGACTCCGACTTGCTTCGGGAGGTAAAATCTACCTATGTGCATATTCCCTTATTACTAAAAGCTTCTACAAAACGTATTAATAATTTCAAACCTTTTATTGTAGGCGGAGTCTCCATGGCGTTGAACCTTTCTAGCAATGCCGATAATCCTGATGACAATAGCGCAGGTCAGTTTAGAATGACCAAAAACACCTACTTCTACGAAATTGGTTTTGGTATCGATTTGTACTTGCTTTACTTTAAATTCACCCCATCAATTCGTGGTATTTTTGCAATCAATGACGAAATTATCAGGGATACTGATCCCAATAGTCCTTGGACTGGCAACGTCGCCAAAATGCAAACCAGAGGCGTTTTTATTAATTTTACCTTTCAATAGTTCGGCGTTTAAATTCGCTTAAAATTATGGCGGTAGCATTAGCCACGTTTAAACTTTCTGTTGCTTTTTGTTTGCCAAATTGTGGAATCGTTAAGTGTTGATGCACCTTAGTCTTGATAATTTCTGAAATACCATTGGACTCATTACCCAATATAACAATACCTTCCTGAGGTAATTGAGCAGTGTAAATGGACTCTCCGGTCATAAAAGTCCCAAAAACGGTACTTGAAGCAGTCTCCAAATAGCTCTCCAAATCTAAATAGCGCACAGAGACTCTTGCTAAAGATCCCATTGTAGCCTGAACAACTTTAGAGTTATAACAATCTACGGTCGTAGCACTACAAATTAAATCTGTAACCCCATACCAGTCGCAAAGTCGTATGATCGTGCCGAGATTCCCAGGGTCTCTAACATCGTCTAAAGCGATAACTAAACCTGCATTTTCTATTATTTTTGTATATCCGAACTTATCTGCTTCTTGTTTAGT
>CAYMDB010000401.1:0-2876 GCA_964388865.1 uncultured Flavobacteriaceae bacterium | reverse complement strand
GATGCGATACGTATTCTTTATAATGAGATCCTGAAACCAGTTCAGTATGACACTTAAGAAAAAGTAATTTGGAACCTCTTACTATTATTGATGAGATTCCTGCTTTCGCAGGAATTTTACCAATTCCTGCGAAGGCAGGAATCTTCTAAAATTGTACTTAAATTATAATCGCAACGAAATACTTATTCATCACCATGAGATACTGAAACAAGTTCAGTATGACAAAAAATGGAAATTAGAAAAGCTATAAAGGAAATGATTTGTTGCCTGTGATTTTATTTTAATTCTAACGCGATGCGATACGTATTCTTTATAATGAGATCCTGAAACCAGTTCAGTATGACACTTAAGAAAAAGTAATTTGGAACCTCTTACTATTATTGATGAGATTCCTGCTTTCGCAGGAATTGGGGTTAGCCGATAATCATCCCGGCAATAGTGGCCGATATTAAAGAAGCGATGGTACCACCAATTAAGGCTTTCATTCCAAATTTAGAGAGTTGTTTGCGTTGGCCTGGTGCTAAAGAGCCAATACCTCCAATTTGAATACCTATAGAGGCAAAGTTCGCAAAACCACACAACATATAAGTCGCCATAATTATAGATTTCTCATAATTGAGATGCGTGGCATTGGCGATATTTTTTAAGTCTGCCAATTGAATATAACCAACAAATTCACTGGCTGCTAGCTTGATGCCGAGCAGTTGACCCATCATCATCATATCTTCTTTAGCAACACCTATTAACCACATTAAAGGAGCAAAAACGGTCCCTAAAACAGCTTCTAAAGAAAGGTTTTGATACGGAGTGTTTGCCGCCATCCAAGTATTGATGCCGGTGAGACTTCCAAACTTAGAAAACCCGTAATTAATCATGGCAATAAAGGCTACAAATACCAGCAACATGGCGCCTACATTAACGGCTAATCTTAAACCTTCTGTCGTTCCGTTGGCAATGGCATCTAAAATATTAGAGCCTATTTTTTCCTGAGATACGGCAACATCCGTATTGATGTCTTCCGTTTGTGGATACAATATTTTTGAAATCACAATAGCACCTGGCGCTGCCATAACCGAAGCGGCTAACAAGTGTTTGGCGTAAACTAACCTAAGCGCATCATCATCACCACCCAAAAATCCGATGTAAGCAGCAAGTACAGCTCCTGCAACAGTTGCCATACCACCAATCATGACCAAGAGAATTTCAGACTTCGTCATCTTTTCTAAATAGGCCTTAATTAATAGTGGTGCTTCGGTTTGTCCTAAGAAAATATTCCCAGCAACACTGAGGCTTTCCGCACCTGAGATCTTTAATAATTTAGAAAGCAACCAGCCAAAGCCTTTTACAACTTTTTGAATAATGCCTAAATAAAACAAAACGGAGGTTAAGGCAGAGAAAAACAAAATCGTTGGTAAGACTTGAAACGCAAATATAAATCCAAAGGTATCCATATCCACGACTAAGCCTTCAAATAAAAATTGACTTCCTGCTTTGGTAAAGTCTAGGACTTTAATGAACACTTTTCCAATCGATTCAAAGATGGTTTTTATAAAATCGACTTTCAAAACGCCGATGGCTATAATAAGTTGAAATGCCAGACCTATGCCTACGGTTTTCCAATTAATGGCTTTTCGGTTACTGCTGAATAAAAAGGCGATAATGAGTAAACTTATCATCCCCAAAACTCCTCTCCATAAGCTGTCTAAAGAAAAACCCTGACTAGGAATAATACCCTCTGTTGTGGCTTCAATAGCACTTTCTAAGGTGTCTTTCTGGGCTGCAACTAAGTTGAAATTCATACCATTGCCTGAAAACACTAGGGTAGAATCTGTAAGTTCAGATATTTTATACCTTTCAGTGCTGTTAAGGGAATCGTTGGGATACAGCACCAGCAAATTATTCTGATACATATAATCACCTTGCAAATTAGTTTTAGAATTTGAAATGAATTTAAATTCACCCTTTGCAAAAGTCAAGGTGTCGTAAGGCTGTTCTGGTAATTGAGAAACCCAAGTGTTTTCAAGTTCTTGTGCTGTAATTGATGAGAGTGCAATAAAAATGACAAGAAGCGTCTTGAAAAGCAGATTCATAAAAGGTTGGGTTAGTTAGCGTTTAGAAATTTCATCTCTAATTTTGGCCGCTTTTTCGTAATCTTCGTTGGCTACGGCTTCATCTAAAAGGCTGTTGAGCTCTTCTAAAGTCTTGTCTTTAAAGCCGTCTTTTTCAAAGGTGACTGCATCAATTTCTTCCGCGATGAGGTCGTCTACAAGAATACTGTCTTGTTCCTCTTCTTCTTTCTTCGGATTTACCTTTAGGTAGATTCCAGCTTTATCTAGAATATTTTTGTACGTGAAAATGGGAGCTTGAAAACGGAGGGCTAAAGCAATTGCATCACTAGTTCGCGCATCGATAATTTCTTCAATTTTATCGCGTTCGCAAATTAAACTCGAATAAAACACACCATCCACTAATTTATGAATAATCACTTGTTTTACCACAATATCAAAACGGTCGGCAAAATTTTTAAATAAATCGTGAGAAAGTGGACGCGGTGGACGAATTTCTTTTTCTAAAGCTATGGCAATAGATTGCGCTTCGAAAGCACCAATAACTATTGGTAATTTTCGGTCACCATCAACTTCATTTAGGATTAAGGCGTAGGCACCATTTTGAGTTTGACTGTAAGAAATGCCTTTTATGTTTAAACGAACTAAGCTCATAACTATTAAAACACAAAGAACTGTTTAAATTTGGACTTTACCAACTGCAAGACGCAGAATTGGCTAATTTCTTCTAGACTAGCGATGAAACGTAGGCTAGAGAGATTTTTTAAGAATTTAAACAGTCCTTCCTTATTACAAGGTACTAAATTTATG
>CAYMDB010000400.1:0-2888 GCA_964388865.1 uncultured Flavobacteriaceae bacterium | reverse complement strand
AAATCACCTTTTAACGCCGGAAAACCTAAGACCTTTTGATGTGATTTTGAAGCATTGATTACACCCGAAATTGTACCCCCGGTTCCCACTGCACAGCATATATAATCATATATAGCATCCTGTGGTTCTAAAATCTCCTCACAACCTCTAATTGCAAGTGCATTTGTACCACCCTCTGGAATCAAGTAAAACGAACCAAATTCCGCCTTTAATGTTTCTATAAAATCAGCCTCCGTTTTACGTCTGTAAGTAGCCCTAGAAACATATTTTAAATGCATTTTACATTTGGTTGCGAAATCTAAGGTAGGATTCAAGTTGTGTTTTGAGGCCAGCTCTTCTCCCCTAATAATTCCAATAGTTTCAAAGCCATAGGTTTTACCCGCAAAAGCCACCGCAGCAATGTGATTTGAATACGCTCCACCAAAGGTTAATAATACCTTACAGTCCATTTTTTTGGCCTTTTCTAGGTTGTATTTTAGTTTACGGTATTTATTTCCAGAGATAAACGGATGAATTAGATCTTCACGTTTTACACTTAAACGGAGGGACGAGTTGCCTAGCTCAACATCTTCATTATAACTGTTAATAGTGTTCAATACCTTTGTTTTATTATTGATTGACGATTTATCGTTTTAAAAAATTAATAATTATTTTTTCATGATACTTCACGTTTAAACCTACTTTTAAACGCAGATTATCGATTTAAAATAACGTTTAATCGATAAAAAATTATTTTTTTTCAAAATTAATTTATACATTAGCCCCGAATTTAAACGAGTAACACCCTATCTATTACTAAGATAACCCAAATTTTGACTGTTATTTATAGATAGTCTATTATTTAAAAACCTACTTTTTATGAACCGTATATGCAATGCTGTGCGACTTATTGTTGGCTCTAAACTTAACAAAAAGTATTTGTTAATGTTGTCTTTTGGAGCTCTGATTTTTACGAGTAATTCAACTCACGCACAATTGACACAGTTTTATGATTTTGAAACCGGACTGCAAGGCTGGACGAACAACGGAGACATTTCAGGTTTGTTTTACAACAGCACATGGGCGTGTAACGGCAATCGTTCTATTTACTCTAGAAATAATAACACCAATAGAAATAGACTAACCTCCCCTTCGTTGAATTTATCAGCCTACAACAGTGTGGATATTTCCTTTTGTCATATATCGTATGGGCTTGATAATGGTGAAGGCTTTCAATTGGAATTCTTCGACGGCTCTAGTTGGAATTTAGTAAAAACCTTCAGATATGGTACAGATTTTAATACCAATGGTAATACCAATCAGCATAGTTTATCGGCAACCTTAACCAATGCCAGCTACAATTTCGCATCAAATTCTCGTTTTCGCTTAGCTGGAACTGGTAATAGAAATGATGAATGGAATTTCTTCGATAACATTGAAATAAGTACTCCTCCCTGCGAACCTTCAACAGCAAACGGCACCACCACTTTAGCCTGCCCGTCTGTAGAATCTGGTGGTCTAGGCTTATCGGGCGCAGATGTTACATTTTTCTGTTACGAAGACGAAACTACCTTAGAAGCGAGCTATTTAGATCTTGGCGAAACAACGAGTTATGCTGTAGAAAACATCCCTTACAATCCCCCATTTCAATTTGGCTGCTTAGAAAACCCTGTAAGTGTTAACATAGATGACGTATGGTCTCCTGTTGTTAATCTTCCTTTCGACTTTTGTTTTTATGGCAATACCTACGATTCTTGTGTGGTAGGCTCTAATGGCATTATATCTTTTGACACCAGCTTGGCAAATAATCAAACAGGATGGAGTATCCTCACTCAAATTCCGTCTGCACAAAACGCCTCCGATTATCAAGGTCCAGGAGGTAGTCGGCGCGACTATTATTTTGGCCCTTCAATTTTTGGGGTACATCACGATGTAGATCCGAGCGTCGGTGGTGAAATAGGCTATCAGCTTATCACCCTAAATACGGGCTGTAGAGCACTAGTTGCGGCATGGAATAATGTCCCTATGTATGCTGACAATTCAAAACTGTATTCAGGAATGATTGTCTTTTATGAAGATACCAACGTTATTGAAGTTTACATAAAAGATAAACCTGATGATAGTCCATGGAACTCAGGAAGAGCCTCTGTTGGTTTACAAGCTGATGGTAACACAGGTATTGCAGCACCAGGAAGAAATAGCTTAGACACACCTTGGGAAGCAACTAATGAAGCATGGCGTTTTACCCCTAATGGAGCATCAATTACCGATTTAAAATGGTACGAAAACAGCGTTTCTGCTGCCAATGAAATTATCGATCCAAACAACGATGGTCAAATAACCGTTAGCCCAGACGAAACCACAACATACATTACTCAAGTGACCTATAATTTATGTAACGGCACTACTTTGATAGAATCCGATGAAACGCTCGTCACCGTTTCAGGACGCAAAATATGGAATGGCTCAACTGATAAAGATTGGAATAATCAGAATAACTGGACACCCGCTGGAGTGCCAACTGAAAACGACTGTGTTGAAATACCACCTACAAGTAATAATCCTATACTGTCTGAAACTTCTAATGGTAAGGGCTACAATCTAAAAATAGTGGACGGTGCAGCTTTAACGCAACTTCCCAAATCTACGTTGACCATTGAAGACTTAATTACTATTGCCCCAAACGGAGCGCTTGAGATTAGAGATGATGCAAGCCTTGTTCAGGTTACCGATGTGAGCTCTAATCAGAATACTGGACTAGCCCGAGTGCAACGAGAGCCAACAGATGTCAATACCAATGATTATGTCTATTGGTCCACACCAGTCGAATATTTTAATGTGCAGTCCATTTCACAAGGAACGCCAAGTGGTGTCATTTTTGAATGGATACCTACCCTTGCCAATGGAAC
>CAYMDB010000399.1:0-2897 GCA_964388865.1 uncultured Flavobacteriaceae bacterium | reverse complement strand
AGATGATCAAGGGGCAAATGGCTCAGTTTGGTCAGCTTAATCCTTCAGAAAAAGAATTAGAAGACATCGCGGCTCGGATTTTATCGAACAAAGAAGAAGTAAAACGTTTATCTGAACAATTAATGAGTCAGAAAATGTTAAACTTATATAAAACCGAGGCAAATCTGAAAGCAAAGGAAATCACTTACGACGATTTCGTCAAAGAGTTTTACAGCTAAACGATAAAGAATAAATTAGTATCTTTAGGGCGTAAAACGATACGGTTTTACGCTTTTTTTTTTAATTAAAACAGATATCAAAACATATGAATTACGGAAAAGAATTTCAAAAATTCGCAACCAAAGATCAAGGAGTTAGCAGTATGCATTACGATAAAATTATCACCAGCATGTATCCTATAAACTTAACCCCAAATATTATTGAAGAACGTCAAATGAATGCCGTATCTATGGATGTGTTTTCGCGTTTAATGATGGATCGCATCATATTCCTTGGCACTGGAGTCAATGACCAAGTTGCCAACATTGTACAAGCGCAATTATTATTTCTGCAAAGTGTAGATGCCGCAAAAGACATACAAATATATATTAATTCTCCAGGCGGTAGTGTTTATGCTGGTTTAGGTATTTATGATACCATGCAGTTCGTAAAACCAGACGTCGCGACAATTTGTACAGGTATTGCAGCATCTATGGCAGCTGTACTGTTATGTGCTGGTGAAAAAGGGAAGCGCTCTGCTTTAAGACATTCTCGTGTAATGATACATCAACCAATGAGTGGTACACAAGGGCAAGTGTCTGATATGGAAATAGCAGTGCGCGAAACGCTTAAAATAAAGAAAGAACTTTATGATATTATTTCAAATCATTCAGGGAAATCTTATGAGCAAGTAGAAAAAGATTCTGATCGTGACTATTGGATGTCTTCTAGCGAAGCAGAGGATTACGGCATGATTGATGAAGTTTTAGAGCGAAAGTAATTCGTACTCAAGCTTAAAACATTTAAATGGATTAAGAATTGAAAGGTGCTCCATGGCAATGGAGACTTAAAAAGAATTTATAATGGCAAAAGAAGAATTAGAATGTTCATTTTGTGGTAGGAAAAAGCCAGAAACTAGCTTGCTTATTGCGGGTTTAGATGCCCATATATGCGACCGTTGCATAGAACAAGCACATGGTATCGTAATAGAAGAGTCTAAACAAAGTGGAAATTCAGAGTTAAGTGCGGAGTTAATGCTGAGAAAACCTAAGGAGATTAAAAGCTTTTTAGATGAATATATTATTGGACAAGATTACACTAAACGTGTGATGTCTGTTGCAGTATACAACCATTACAAGCGTTTATTGCAACCCTCAACTGATGATGATATTGAAATACAAAAAAGTAATATCATTATGGTTGGGCAAACTGGTACAGGTAAAACATTAATGGCAAAAACTATTTCCAAAATGTTAAACGTACCGTTGGCTATTGTTGATGCTACCGTATTAACGGAAGCGGGTTATGTAGGTGAAGATGTAGAAAGTATTTTAACCCGTTTATTGCAGGCTGCCGATTACAATCTTGAGAAGGCTGAACGCGGTATTGTCTTTATTGACGAGATCGATAAAATTGCACGTAAAAGTGACAATCCATCCATTACCAGAGATGTTTCTGGTGAAGGAGTGCAGCAAGCTTTGTTGAAACTTTTGGAAGGTACAGTGGTTAATGTCCCACCAAAAGGTGGGCGTAAGCATCCAGATCAAAAATTTATTGAGGTGAACACTGAACATATTTTATTTATTGCAGGTGGTGCTTTTGATGGTATTGACCGCGTGATCACCAAGCGTTTAAATATGCAAGCTATTGGTTATAGCGCTATTAATATTGAAGCCGTAGAAAAGGACAATATACTTCAATATATTATACCAAAGGATTTAAAAGATTTTGGTTTAATTCCTGAAATCATTGGTAGGCTGCCAGTGCTAACCCATATGGATCCTTTAGATGCAGAAACCTTGAGAGCTATTCTAACGGAGCCTAAAAATGCCATCATTAAACAATACAAGAAGTTGTTTGAAATGGATGACGTAGAATTTAGCATCACAGAAGGCGCCTTAGAATTTATTGTAGGTAAAGCTATTGAATACAAGCTTGGTGCACGTGGTTTACGTTCACTTTGTGAAGAAATTTTAACCGAAGCCATGTTTGATTTACCGGGCTCTGATGAGACCAAGTTGAATGTTACGAAAGCCTATGCTGAAGATCGACTGTCTAAAACAACTTTAAAAAAGTTGAAGGCAGTCTCTTAAAATAAAATGTTTCACTTAATAAAATTAAACCACAATTTCAACTTTTGAAATTGTGGTTTTTTAGTTTAGTTAGGGATTGATTAATATAATATTGCATGCAATATTTTTAATAGCAACGAGGGATTTAGTTAATAGCACTCTTATTTTAATCTAATATATAGCCTTATCTTGAGAAGCACTTTGGTTTTTGGTTAAAGTCTATCGAATTCTCGTTGTAAGAAAATTTACTACTTATTTTAAGGATAAAAGGTGCTTTGGCTGTTCTTTAAATTATAGGATATTGAGACGCAAAAGTTCGTCAACATAGGTTCGAGAGTTGGAAAGGCGCGGCACTTTATGTTGCCCACCCAATTTACCATTTTCTTTCATCCAATCGTAAAACAGGTTATGTCTAGCGCTATGAATTGTGGGCTTATTAAGCGTCATATTATTATAACGCTTTGCTTCGTAGTCAGAATTTAACGCTTTTAGTGCGTTGTCAAATAACTCTTCAAAATAAGACATATTTTCAGGTGGAGTTTTAAACTCTATAATCCACTCGTGTGCACCTTTTTCTTTGCCTTTCATAAAAATTGGAGCGGCCGTATAATCCACAATCTCTGCTGA
>CAYMDB010000398.1:0-2907 GCA_964388865.1 uncultured Flavobacteriaceae bacterium | reverse complement strand
TTTGATGAGTTCTATACTTTCATCTGAAGTATTGCCATCCTCTCTTAGGTGGTGCGCAATTTGATTGGTGATTTTCTGAATAATATTATTGGTAATCAACTCCGCTTGGTCTTCATTGAAATCCGCTAATTTTTTACGTTGTGTGTTGAATTCAGAATTTTTGAAATCCGTTAATTTAAGCTTTATGGCCTGAATGGTCGGTACAAATTTTAAGGTCTCTAACCACGAATTAAAGTCGGCCATAACTTCAGAAATAATAACTTCCGCAGCAGAAATATGGGATTTTCGTTTTTCAAGCGTATCATCCGTAATTTTAGCCAAATCATCTAAATGCACTAAAGTGACGTTAGAAAGTTGTTTGATGTCTTCATTAACGTTTTTCGGAATAGATAAATCTAAAACAAGTAAAGGTTTATCTGTTGAAATTAAGGCCTTGTGAACCGTTGGGTTTTGGGCGCCTGTGGCCACAATAACAATGTCTGAGACGTTGAGTTCTTCTTGTAAATTTTCGAAATCTTTAACGAGTAAATTGAATTTACCTGCTATTTCTTCAGCCTTATCTTTGGTTCTGTTTATTAGGGTAATGTGCGAATTTTTGGTATGTTTTACTAGGTTCTCACAGGTATTTCTGCCGATTTTGCCAGTCCCAAAAAGTAAAATGTTTTTTTCTGAAATATTCTGAACTGAAGTCATAATATATTGCACGGATGCAAAAGATACAGAAGTGGCACCAGAGGACAATTCGGTTTCAGTTTTAATACGCTTACTAGCTTGAATAACGGCATTTAACAAACGCTCCATAAAGGAATTTAAAAGACCTTCTTTTTTTGAAGTCCTTGCTCCACATTTAAGCTGACTGATAATCTCGAAATCCCCGAGAATCTGACTGTCTAAGCCAGAGCCTACTCTAAACATGTGATTAATCGCTTCTTTATTTTTATAAACATAAGCGACTTCTTGAAACTGCTCTACCGTTCCTTTTGTGTTTTCGCACAATAAATGAATCAGTTGGTAAGGGTGCTCTGCAAAACCATAAATTTCGGTACGGTTACAGGTAGACACCAACAAAACACTTTCAATACCGTTTTGCTTGGCTTGTTTTAAAACCTGTTGTTTGGCTGTTTGGCTTAAACTAAAATGACCGCGTACTTCGGCATCGGCTTTTTTATAGCTGAGACCAATAGCGTAAAAATATGTACTTTTCTGTTGTTGCATTCGCTCGTTTACCTGACTTGAGAATTACTTGGCACAAAAATAATTCTGTTAGTCAGAAAAAAGTAACGCTAGAAGAACTTAAAGTGTCGTTTGTGGTTTTTTAAGTTTCTTTTATATAAAAACATGATAAATGTCATATTTTTGTACTAAAATCAGGGGCTTTTTAAGCTTTTGTTTAGAACGAATCTAAATAACAAAAAAATGAATTCAGAAAAAAATGTTTCAAAAAGTGTCGCTACAGGTACTTTTGACGAAACGTACTTAGAAAACGGCTTTTTTGTGTTGACGAGCAAAAATGATAGCGATACTCCTGAAATTCTTGAACGTGAGATTGATAGTAGTTATATTCAGTTTCATTTTTGTAATAAAGGATCGGCCGTTTTTGTGTTTAATAATGGAGCTTACACGCTGAATATTAACGAAGACACCTCGCTTTTACTTTATAATCCGCAGCGCGATTTACCCATTCATTTAGAAATGCAACCACACTCTATACTCGTGTCTTTAGTAATTTCGATAAAAAAATTTCATGGTTTATTTTCTGATGATGCCGATTATGTAACGTTTCTAACCGACGACAATAAAGATAAAAAGTATTACAAAGACGGAAAAATTTCACCTTCTATGGCTGTCATTTTAAACCAGTTGATGAGTTTTAACCTCAACAGTTCTATCAAAGCGTTATATTTTAAAGGAAAGGCTTACGAGCTTTTGAGCTTGTTTTTTAATAGAAGCGAAGATGCCGATATTGAACAATGTCCATTTTTAGTCGATGAGGTTAATGTGGCCAAACTTAAAAAGGCAAAGGATATTATTGTTGCCAATATGGCTGAACCACCAAGTTTACAAGAATTAGCAGATGCTATTGGCTTAAGTCTTAAGAAACTAAAAGAAGGCTTTAAACAAATTTATGGAGATACGGTTTACAGTTTTTTGTTTGATTATAAAATGGAAGTGGCCCGTAAACTTTTAGAATCTGGTGAGCATAATGTTAATGAAGTTGGACTCAAAGTGGGTTATAGCACAGCAAGCCATTTTATAGCCGCCTTTAAAAAGAAATTTGGGACGACACCTAAGAAGTATATACTGGGAAGAACCGAGTAGACCCTCACCGTTTATTTATTTTAGATTAAATTACTAGATATAATAATAGAAAAATAAAGAGGGTGTAGAAAATTAAAGTCGTTTTCTTATCTCCTCTGCGTATTAATTGATTGATAAAGTATACGGCAACTGCCAAAACCAGTACTCTTAGAAGCAATAGTCCATTGCTATCATAATTTAGATACGAATTCACATAGTAGCATCTGTCTTTTCCAGCGATAACAAAACTTAGAATATTAAACAGGCCATAAAAAACTGGGATGTGAAGTAAGATCATCCCAGTATTTTGATATTTGTAGGGCTTTAGTGAAGTCAAGTAAACCAATAGAATAATAAAACAATCAAACACTGAGTATAATAGTGAGAAAGTGACATTATTAAAGGTCCATAGAGTATCTAGAAGGTACTTTATTTGAAAATTAATTAAAAGCCTATAAATTAGAATAAAACAAACGCCTAGACCAGTTATTAATATATTCTTAGTTAAATGAGAGTAATATTTCGGATTTACTTTTTTCACTGAAATAAGTCATGGGGACTGTAAACTATTTTGTGTTTTTGCTTTTAGTTAGTTGAAAAATGATTTTG
>CAYMDB010000397.1:0-2912 GCA_964388865.1 uncultured Flavobacteriaceae bacterium | reverse complement strand
ACTTACCATACTTTTTCGCTTTTCAGAGTCTGCAGCTTGCTTTTTAGCCAATTCCATATCGTACAAACGCGAGCGCAGTACTTTTAAGGCTTTTTCTAAGTTTTTATGAGATGATTTTTGATCTTGGCAACTGACAATCATTCCAGTAGGCTCGTGATGTAACTTTATCGCCGAGTAGGTGGTATTTACCGATTGTCCGCCGGGACCTGTAGAGGTTGTACGTTCAATTCTGACTTCACTCATGTCTAGTTCAACATCAAATTCTTCAGCTTCTGGAAATACCATCACGGTTGCTGCACTGGTATGCACACGACCTTGGGTTTCGGTTTGTGGCACACGTTGTACACGGTGCACACCGGCTTCAAACTTCAAAGTACCGTAAACGTCTTCACCAGAGACTTCAAAAATAATTTCTTTAAATCCTCCCGAAGTACCATCACTTTGACTCACTACCTCAACTTTCCAACCTTTATCACTGCAATATTTTGTGTACATTCTAAACAAATCTCCTGCAAAAATACTGGCTTCATCGCCACCTGTTCCTGCACGTACTTCAACGAGTACATTTTTAGCATCGTCGGGATCTTGAGGGATGAGCATAAAACGGATTTCTTCTTCTAATTTAGGCAAGACTTCCTCTGCTTCCTCGAGTTGCATAGTTGCCATCTCCACCATTTCATCATCCTGGCTGTTCGCTATGAGTTGTTTGGCTTCTGTAATATTATCGACAATAGCTTTATAGATAGCGCCTTTATCAACGATCTTTTTAAGCTCTTTGTATTCTTTGCTCAGCTTAATGTAACGCTGCTGATCTGATATAATATCGGGTTGAATAATAAGGTCATTAACCTCATCAAAACGTTGTTTTATAATTTGTATTTTCTCTAACATCTCTCATCAAAAAATTGAGGTTCAAAAATACGATATTTTTAAGATATTAGCTCGCTTCGCTTTTAGAATATAGAACAAAGGCTTGCCCGCGCTAAATGATTAAAAACGATTTACGTAATTGGTTTTATTTTAAAGAGATGCTATCGAGCGTTATAAATTTGCTTAAACAGAAATAGAATAAACAACCCAAATTCAGCGTTAAGCATTCATGATGTATCGTTTCCTCGCTATTCTCGAATTTTACAAAACCTTTTTGGCATGGTCAATGGTTGTAAATACAATTATAGGATTGTTTAATCCTTTCATTATCCCAGCGCTTTTTACAAAACTATTTCTTACAATTTTTGCTTGGTATTATATAAGCGAAACCACCAACAGGCGCAAATTAACCTTTTATAAAAACTTAGGAATTTCGCCTTTAAAACTTTTTTCTACTATTTTTATCATAGACAGTGTATTAACCATCACATTTCTTTTGGTGTTTAAGGAATTTAAATAATTATGATATTTGAGATAGACAATGTAGAACTTTACTTTAAAAATAAACGCATTTTAAATGGCATTTACCTCAAAGCTGAAACGGATCAGGTCACTGCTATTTTAGGTAGAAATGGCTGTGGAAAAAGTTGCTTGCTAGATATTGCGTTCGGAACTTTAAACCCGAAATACAAATCAGTGAGACGCAACGGCAAACCACTGTTAAAACCCTTGTACCAAAATCAGCTCGCCGCTTACCTGCCACAGTACAACTTTATTCCTTCTGGAATGAGACTCGCTTTTGTCTTTAAATTGCACGACTTAAGCTGGTTAAATTTTATCAGTTATTTTGAAGGTTTTTCGAAGTACGAAAACTGTAAATTCAGAGCACTTTCGGGCGGTGAAAGACGACTTATTGAAATTTATCTCATCTTAAAAAGTGAAAGTGAACTAGTGCTGTTAGATGAACCCTTTTCCCATATTGCCCCTTTGTATATAGAAGCCATCAAGCAACTCGTCATTGAGGAGAAGAAACGAAAGGCCTTAATTATTTCAGACCACATGTACGAGCACATTATTGCTGTTTCCGATCGAATATACTTGCTTAAAAATGGTACAACGACACTTATTAACGATTTAAAAGCGCTTGAAGATTACAATTATTTGATTTCTTCTGAGCATTAAATCAAAAATAACTAACGTCTTTAAAAATTAATTTCACAGGCTGTTACAGTGAGCATTACTTGAAATAAATATATTTTCATAAAAGTACCTTGCGAAGCAAAACAAAGTGCTTTCAACAAAAACTTATCAAATTCTCAACCTACTTCATAAGCTATCTACGGTCAAAATATATTTTGCCTTTGGTAATGCTCGGTATAACGTTTGCTATATCAGTTTAGATTTTTTTAGTCACTTTTAAACTTAAAACCCTTTTTTTCTGAGAGTTTATCCACATTTAGACGAGCCGCAATCTTTGCATGTTAGGCAGCCTTCTTGATAAATTAGATTTTCAGAATCGCAGTTCGTGCAGCGTTGTCCTTTTGCTGTTGTACCATCGGCAACATAGCGCTTTAAAGCTCTTACCACCCCATTTTTCCAGGTATTGATGTTTTCGCCATCTAATTGCAAACTATTTATTAAATCAACTATTTTATCAATGGACATACCATGACGCAAGGTGCTAGAAATTAACTTGGCATAATTCCAGTATTCCGGATTAAATTTATAGGACAAGCCCTCAATAGTCGTTTTGTAACCTCTTCTATTTTGATATTGGAAATCGTAACGCGACACCCCATTTTCATCTTTGTTTTTAATAATATGACCCTCGTTGGCCCATCGCGGAATTAAAATACCGTCTTCATCATCGGCCAAACCCGTAAAAATTTCATAAGGTTTACCGTCCATTAAACCAATAAAAGCAATCCATTTTTCTTTGTTATTTTGAAAACGCACCACGTCCGCTTCCAAAACCTCCGGACGCTTCACAGGAAAATTTGTTGCGCTGCCTTCAGCATCTTCTTCTGGTTTTTCTTCTTTCG
>CAYMDB010000396.1:0-2921 GCA_964388865.1 uncultured Flavobacteriaceae bacterium | reverse complement strand
TCTTAAAAAACTTCGCGCACAAAATCATTTTCTAAGCGACCATTATAGCTTAGCATTTTATTTCATATTGAACTCGGGATAATTATTATATTCAGCTCCTAATATTGAAATAAGCAAATTCTAAAAATTTAACAATTACCAACCAATTCCCAAAAAACCATGAAAAACAACCTAGTATTAGTAGCACTACTACTTACCTCAAACTGAGGACAAGCGCAGTTTATTAAAGAAAAATCTATCAATGCTCAAATAGGATATGGGCTAAGTATACCCTATAACAGTGCAGATGATATTATTAATGATGGCTTCTTTGCCCAAGGTGAGCTCGTTCTTAAAGTGGCTTCATGGTTTGAAATGAGACCCTATGCAGGAATTATTTTAACAAGTTCTAACGGAAAAGATATAAATAACAACCCTACATATGAAAAAGCACAATAACAAGCCTTCTTGTTAGGTGGAAAAGTAAGACTGAGATCACCAATTCTCTGGGTAGCTCCCTATTTCGAATTGGGCGTAGGAACCTCAATTGGTAAATTTAGAACACTTACTGTGTTTGATAATATCGACAAAACAGGAATAATTTACCACATCCCTGTTTCAATCGGACTTGAGTTGGGGAAGTCTAATAATGTTGATCTTGCATTTGTTTATTACTATCAAAACACTGTTCAGCAAGTTGTTGGTGCATTTGCAGTTGGCTTAACCTTTCCACTACATAAATAAGATACTAAATAGCCTGCTTTAAACGCAACATAGTCGATGTATATTAAGCTTTTAGAAGACTGAAATCAATTTAAAAACCTAAATAAAACGCATCATGGAAAGATCTAAGGAACTCGCTAATCGCCTAACCGAAGTCTTACTCAATGGCCATTGGATCGCAAATACAAATTACAAAGCGCAGTTAGAGAGTGTGACTTGGAAACAAGCAACACAAAACATCGGAACATTAAATACCATTGCTTTATTGACCTTTCACATCAACTATTATTTAGCCGGGCTTACATCCGTACTGAAAGGTGGTGACCTTAAAATTAAAGATCAATATAGCTTCAATCTTACGCCAATTCAGTCAGAGGCCTACTGGCAAAAATTAAAGAATGAATTTTTAAATAATGCAGAACTGTTTATTGGTGAAGTGGCAAAGCTGTCCGATATCCAATTAGACCAGACCTTTGCCAATGAAAACTACGGAACTTATTTGAGAAATATTGAAGGCGTTATTGAGCATTGCTACTATCACTTGGGACAAATAGTCTTGATTAAAAAGATGCTAATTGAAGCTGCTGAATAAAGCGCAAAAAACTTATCTGTGATATCGTGTATTAATTATTTTTAGTTAGCCCGATAAAAAAACCACGCGATAAACTCACGTGGCTTTGTAATTGTTTTTAAAATTTCTTAATCTATCTTTTAAACAGACGCCTTACAAGATAGAATAAACCATACTTGCCAGCCACGTTAGCGATTGTACTGACCCAAATCGGTGGACTTAAGTCTTCTACTAACTCAACCTTTAACAACTTCATCTCTTCTAGAGCAATTTTGCGTTCAAGTTTTAAGCGCGATAAATTATATTCTATTTCTTCAAAAGATTGGTATGTTTTCATAATTAATCGAAAAATTTAAGCGAAAAAGTTTTTATAATTGCGTTGCTAATCAAATGACGACTAAAATAAATAATGATAGTCATTATTAGAAATACGCCAGCTACAATAACATAGCCCAAAGCTATATGGTCTAACCATTTTCCTAAGGCGATAGCACCTGCAACAGCTAAAAACATAAGCATGATAAATAGTAGACCACCAATAATTAAGGCTTTCGCAACTAAACTTATTGAAAGTGTTAATTGCTGAAATGCCTTAAGGGTATAATATTCTTCTGTTTTTTTGAGATAGGTCTGTCCAGCATCCGACAATTTGCCGGTTGTTTCATTTACAGATTCAAAAATGTTCATGTGTTACGATTTTTGAAATTTCTTGTTTTTTGCTTTTAGCTCAGCTAGTTTTTTTTCAAGAGTTGTAATGATATCTTCAGATTTGTGACTTACGTCAGAGACGATAGATTCGACTTTTTCATCTAGCGTTTGTTTTTTACTAGTGACCGTCTCCTCTACTCTATCTTTAAGGTGCATTGCACTCTCTTGAATCTTATCTTTAGCAGATTGCGCTTCGTCCGCGATGCGCTGTCTTGTATTTACACCTTTATCAGGAGCAAACAATATTCCTAATGTTGCGCCGATGGCAGTGCCTGCTAAAATTCCTAAAAGTGTACTACTTTCTTTTCCCATGATGTTCTAAGTTTTTTGTTTTGTTATTAAATTAATTTGATTGTTTCGCTGTTTTAGAACCTAAATTAAACCTATTTAATTTCTGTTTAAACAACCTCAGTAGTATACCATTAATATACGGAAAAATCAATTCATTTAAAATTACTTTAACATTAGTTTTCGCAATCCTAAAAAAAATCCATTCGGATTTTATATCAACTTGACTGCAGTCACCTTTAATTAATTTATTAGATTAGCCCCCAAAATGTGTAAACAGCAGTCAAACGCGCCAAAAACCAAGTCATTGAAACAATTTTAAAACAACCATAACTTAACAAATTAAACACATGAAAATTATTAAAATTACGTTTTTATTCGTTGCCATTTCAACCTTAACAAACTGTGCCTCTGGCTACAAAAGAATTGCCCCACCATCTATTAATTACGTTTCATCTAATGAAACAGATGGTGTGAAAATTGAGTACAAATATAATTTAGTCCATAAAAAGTATGAAAAGAAAGAATTAAAGAGAGGTGTAAAACTTGTTGCAGTCAAAATAACGAATAACTCTGATAAAGACATCACGTTCGGTAAGGATGCAAAATTAATTTATGGAAACGGAAATGAAATCTATGTGATGGACAATAA
>CAYMDB010000395.1:0-2922 GCA_964388865.1 uncultured Flavobacteriaceae bacterium | reverse complement strand
CTACCCGGAAAATTTGAGGCATTTGGTAAAATAAATTGAGGACTTCCTGCAGTTGGAGTTAAATTAATATAAACACCATCATCAATAGGTGTGGCTGTCGTACTTGCACCTCCATTTAAACTCACCACTTTTAAGGATAAATTCCCATTAATATCTAAGGTGCTCTTGGGCTCTGTGGTGTTTATTCCAACACCATCAATTTGAGCACTAATTGTAAAACCTAAAAAACAACATACTAGTATTATTAATTTTCTCATAAGAATTTCTTTATTATCGCTTTATTAAACTGATTGCAAAACCACCGCCTTCGGCTAGTTTTACGCTTAATTTTGAGTCTTTTTTTATTTCTATTTTTTCAATACTAATTGCTAAAGGATTGTCGTCCCAATGCGCATCGTCTCCATCTTTATAAATGATTGCTTCATAATTTTGATTATCATCTAAATAGTCGAAATTTATCTCTAATGTTCTCGAATTCTCGTCCGTAATGCCACCCACAAACCAATTTCCAGTGCCGCGTTCTTTTCTTGCAATAGTGATATAATCTCCAACTTCACCATTTAAAACTGTGGTTGTTTCCCAATCGACACCAACATCTTTAATAAACTGAAAGGGTTCTGGATTGGCCTCGTAATGCTCTACTAAATCTGCTGCCATTTGCACCGGACTGTATATAACCACATACAAAGCTAATTGCTGGGCTATTGTGGTGTTCACCTGATTATCTTTTTTGTACTCATCGAATTTAATGTTGAAAATACCTGGTGTAAAATCTATTGGACCACTCAACATCCGTGTAAAAGCTACAATTGGTAAATGCTCTGGTGGATTACCACCATCTTGTGCCCAGGCATTAAACTCTTGTCCACGCAAGCCTTCGCGCGAAATGGTATTCGGATAGGTACGTCTAAGACCTGTGGCCTTGATTGGCTCGTGAGCGTTGATAGCGACTTGGTATTTCGCAGCTTTTTCAACCGTATTGTTATAGTGGTTAACCATATATTGACCATGGTGATACTCACCTTTCGGTAAAATTTTACCTACATATCCTGTTTTTACGGCATGTATGCCATATTTTTCCATCAAGGCAAAGGCCGTATCCTGCTGTTTGGTGTAGGTCTCGGTGGCAGCAGAGGTTTCGTGGTGCATAATAATAGTAACTCCTTTTTCTTTACCATAACGCACTAATTCGGCAATATCGTAATCTGGATAAGGGGTTACAAAATCGAATACCCCTTCTCTGTCTTCAAAACCAATCCAATGTTCCCAGCCAGTATTCCAACCTTCTACTAAAACACCTCCGATATTGTTTTTTGCTGAAAAATCAATAAAACGCTTAACATTTTCAGTTGTTGCACCGTGCTTTCCATTTGAGGCTCCTCCATCGACCCATGTGTTCATGTCTTGCGTCATTCCGTAATCCCAAGTGGATTTTCCTAAGTGCATTTCCCACCAAACACCGGTATATTTCATAGGCTTAAACCAAGAGACATCTCCTAGTTTATTGGGTTCGTTAAGGTTTACAATAAGTTTTGACTCAATTAAATCTGGCGCATTATCCGCAATCTGTATAGTTCTCCACGGCGTGTTGAATGGCAAGCTTCGTTTCACCTTGTACTCGGTATTTTCTGAGCCCACCAAATTGCTTTTTAAACCTAAATTTTCAGTATCTACTTTTAAGGTCATTCCTGAATAATCTAACAAAGCGGCCTCATGAAAACTGAGATGTAGACCATTTTTACCGACCATCGTTACTGGCGTATTAACAGCATTTTCTGGGATGTAGGTTTGTGCTAAATTCTTGTGGTTGGCGTATTGAAGCGCATCAATTTCAGACAGTTTTGTGGTGTTGTACAAATGTTCGTAAATATCCCAATCGCCCGGAATCCAGAAAGTTTTATAATCTTCGGTTAAGTTGAATTCGGTTTGCTCATCTGCGATTAAAGCTTCAGACCAACCTTCTTGTTGAGGGAATTCATATCGAAATCCTATACCATCATCATAAACCTTAAAAACGATACTTAATTTTCGTTTTAGTGTTGAAGTTTCTTCTAATTCAACCTTCAATTCGTTATAATGATTAATAACATCTAACTGTTCGCCCCAAGGCATTTGCCAGGTTTCATTGAAGGTGCTCGTAGTACTGTTTACTATTTTGAAGTTGTCTGAAAGCTTTTCTGCATTAACAAATTCAAATCCTAAGTAGGAGGTGTCAACGACAACTGTATTGTTGAATTTAACGCGATAAAACGGACTGCCTTGTGAATTTAAATCAAAGCTTACCGATATATTTTCGTTAGGCGAAGTGACTTCAGTAGCTTTTTTTTCGGAATTACAAGCCAAGGCTAAGAATGCGATGGCAAGTGTGATGATATTTGTTTTCATTGGTAATTGATTTTAGTTAGTTCGTCTTTTTCTTTTGGAGACCTGTCAGGTTTCAAAAACCTGACAGGTCTTTCTAAATGAAACTATTCAGGATATTGATACTAGGATTTCATTTGTTCTAATAATACAATTTCGGCATCAGAATTAATTTTAATTTTTCCGCTCTTCACTTTAGCTTTTTGATTTGAATAGGCATCAAATAATATATCTCCATCATGAAATAATTTAGACACATCAATTTCTTTTTCTCCTTTTTTCAAATCCAGTCCTATAACTACCAAATCTTGAATATCGCCTTTTTGGTAACTTCGGTAAAACACATAAGGAGATGCCGCCACCATTTGGTGTACCCCTGCTCCAACGGCAGGATGCTTGGCTCTAAATCGGCCTAGTTTCTGCCAATGACTTAGAACCGCTTTGGTTCTTTTGCGTTTTGCAATGGAGTCCCAATTCATAAACGAACGGAGTTTGGCATCGCCTTCTGTTTCTGAGACTGCGAGCGTACGAGAGGATTCGTCGCCATAATACACTTGGGAT
>CAYMDB010000394.1:0-2938 GCA_964388865.1 uncultured Flavobacteriaceae bacterium | reverse complement strand
GTCCGTCTCCAATATCTAATAAATGTTTGGGTCTGTCTGCCGATAAAACCACCAGTGGAATATTGCTGTAATAAGCCTCTGCAATGGCAGGATAATAGTTAAGTAATGCGCTACCAGAAGTACAAACTAAGACCACAGGTTTCTGAATTTGTTGCGCAATTCCCAGCGCGAAAAAAGCGGCACAACGTTCATCAACGATGCTGTAGGTTTTAAAAAATTCGTCGTGTGTAAAACCTATGGTTAATGGCGCATTTCGGCTTCCTGGCGAAATAACGATATGCGCAATAAGGTGCGTTTTACACAAGGCAACTATAGTCTGAGATAAGGGAATTTTGGAGTGCTTCATCTTATGGCAAAGATAAGTAATGTCTTTATTTTTAAAGTAAGACCTCAGCCATTGTTTTTGTTTTATTTACCGTTTCTTCCCACTCATTCTCGGGGTTAGAATCTTTAGTAATACCGCCACCCACATAGATGAACGCTGTATTATTGTTTATTTGTACACAACGTAAATTCACATAAAAATTAGAATGTGTTTTTATTGTGGTATAGGCGTTATTTTCAACATTTCTTAGATTGGTATTTCTCGTCTTAGACTGCATCAAATTTAGCTCGCCTAAAAAACCTGTGTAATAAGCGCGGTTATAATTTTCATTTTGAAGAATAAAATCTTTGGCTTCAGCTTTAGGAAATCCACAGACAGCTGGTGTAGGATGCAAAGCTTCAATAATAGATTTCAGATCTGAAGATGGACTAATCCGACTCGTGATTCGGGTTTTAAGATGTAAAAGATTTCCGGCTCTTGCCGTTTCAACTTCAGAAATAGTAATCTGACTCGCATGTAGTTCAATTTGCTTTGTGATGTAATCGGTTACAATTTTTTGCTCTTCAATTTCCTTATTCGTCCAAGATACCTCATGGCTTTCGCTATAAGTTTTGGTCCCTGCTAAAGAAATTGTGGTGAGCTGTTTGCCTTCAACCTTAAACAGTAATTCGGGAGTGGCACCCAACCATAAGCCCACTTTTGGATGGTACCAACAATACACCATCGCATTTTTATAGGTAGCGTAAAGTTTTTTAAAAATTGTTAAAGGATTTTTATCTTGAATGGTTTTGGTTTCGCAACGCGACAAAACCACCTTTTTTAGAGGTCCATTTTTTATAGCTTCAATCCCTTTTGAAACTAATTGAATATGTTCCTCTTTTTGAGTTTGAAGACTAGACGTAGAATTTATCGTATCATCAACATGCAAATGATTTACTTCTAAAACGTGATAATCGCAATCCGTTTCCGGAAAAACAATACTTTTTTCCTTAAAATCGAAAGGCGCAAATACAAAGCCGCTTTCTGTAAACGTATCTGTGGTATGCAGCAGCTCATCGTTCTGTAACCAACATTTTATGATAGAATCAATAGGTCTGCTATAAACGACAAAAGGCAATTGCTCAGAATACTGCGTTTCTAGAGCCTTAAAAAATGAATCTTCATTCATTCTCTATTTATTTTTTGGAAGTGAAATGGTTGATAAACGACAAATAGAAATTAAGTTATCGGCTTCATCCGTTACTCTAATATCAAGTAATTGTGTGGTGCGTCCTTTGTGCAAAAAGGTAGCTTTGGCATATACATAGCCTTCCCTTACACTTTTTAGGTGATTCGCTGTGATTTCTATGCCGCGGATGAATAAAGTTTCGGTATCTATAAACAGATGCGAAGCAAAACTACCAACACTCTCTGCTAAAGCCGCCGTTGCCCCACCGTGTAAGACACCATCTGGTTGATGAACTCTGGGTGTAACTGGCATGCGTGCCACTAAAAAATCATCTCCGTAATCTATCATTTCTATTTGAAGCGTTTCCATTAATGTGTTTTTGCTCGCCCCATTGGCTTTGGCTAGTAATTTTTCCTTGGTCATTTGCATTTAAAATCTGTATTTTTAAAGTCGTTTACAAAGATACTGAAACCACCTAGAATAATGAATTTGCAAGAAAAAGAAATCACATACAAATCCATCAACTCCTACTCAACTTTAAACACATTGAGCAGTACCACAAAACACGTTTGGTTTGTTTGCCATGGCATGGGCTACTTAAGTCGGTATTTCCTCAAATATTTTAAAGGATTAAATGCTGAAGAAAATTATATTATGGCGCCACAAGCTCCGAGTAAATATTACATTCAGCCTAAAATGCATGTTGGCGCTAATTGGCTCACAAGAGATGCGACCGCCTCTGGAATGGAAAATATATTACATTATTTTGATGCGCTTTGGGAAGCAGAAGTAATTTCAGAAGCTTTAAATCTTATTATTTTAGGCTATTCTCAAGGAGTTAGTGTAGCCTTACGGTATATGGCAAAACGACAGATACAATGTTCGCAATTGGTGTTACATTCTGGCGGAATTCCTAAAGAATTGAAAGCTTCTGATTTTGCATATTTATCTGATGCTACTCAGGTAAAATTGATTTATGGTACTAAGGATGAATATTTGGATGAAGGCAGAATTAAAGAAGAATCTGAAAGAGCTCGCGAACTTTTTGGAAATAGGGTTGAGATTCTTCCTTTTGATGGGAAACATGTGGTTAATGTGGATTATATCAATCACTTAATATGATGATCCCCGAAGTCGGGCGACTTCGTAGAGCGGGTTGGTGAGATAATTCTTTAATCTAAACAGGTATTTATGAATTATTGGTAGGGATCTGAACATTTGTTTTTTTTTAAATGGACTGTCTATTACATATTTTTCTCTTGTTCATTTTAGTTCCTATATTTTTTATTTTAGTAAATTGGAAGTCAAAAACGCTATACCATTTGTATTCGTTAATTCTATTGTTTAATGTACTCATGATATACTTCGTAATTCTTGATATAAAACGAACCAAAAAATCGTGCTTCTAATTGCATCTATAATTTTGAGTGCAAATTTTGATTTTA
>CAYMDB010000393.1:0-2940 GCA_964388865.1 uncultured Flavobacteriaceae bacterium | reverse complement strand
TCATGGCAGTAATTCTTGAAGATTGAGCTATTAATACTTCTTGTTCCAAAATTGCGATAGTATCATTCTGCGCAATAGAACCTTGAGAAAGCACTAAAAATAGAAACCCTATGATTTTCATGCTTGCAGAAAATTATGGTTTAAGAGTATTTGGAACTTCATTTAATTATTTATCCAAAACCAATTCAACCTCATGCTGAACCACAGGTTTAATATCGCTAATCTTTCTACTATAGCGTCTGCCATTTAAAAATGCACCAATAAACGTAGACCGCACCAAATAATGGTAACTCACAAAGCAGATGATACCTGTGACGATTAATACAAATAAGAATTTTAAGGTTGCCGGTAGTGACCAATCTGCAATTAATCCCGGAATGATTGCCGTAAGGGAAAGGTGTAACAAATATACCCAATAAGAGGCGTCCGAAACATAACGCATTTTCGCAGAATGATTACTTCCATAACGTATGAATAAGCCCGTGATTCCAAAAATAAACAACCAAACGAGTACTGATTTAATAATCAATTTAGTTTCAAAATTTAAACTTTCATTCATAAAGAAATAAAAAGAAAACAAAAGGATACCGAATACAGTAGTTAGCCAATCGAATTTCATAAACGTGCCTAAAAGATGCTTCGATTTAAACAGGATCCAACCTACAAAGTAGAAATAGGTATAATATATAAACGTATTAAAATCTGGTATAAAAGAGTTGGATGTTGCTACCGAATATGAGCCCATAATCATATATACCACAGCGGTTAGCCCAGCGAAAACCAAGATACGCACTATTGGTTTTTGAATGACCCAGTTAAATCCAGAGGTTATTTGACGTGTGACACTCGGCAGTTTTTTGAAGATTAAAGCCACAGCTACCGAGAAGAATGTGATTAATCCCAAATAGTACAAAAACCATAGGTGAAATGTGCTACCGGGAATAAGAACATCAAAGTTAGAAAAACGGGCAAGAGTTTCAGCTAAGGCATCTTCACTTCCAGCAAAAACTAATCTCGTATAGCCAAAAGAGAAAGTAATACTTGGCCAAAGCAAAATAACAAATACAAGAAACGGTAATACGATTCTAGAAACGCGATTCTTCACCATTTTGAAAGGCAGTCTTTCATAAAATAATAAGGCGCCAAAAAAGCCAGCAACCACAAAGAAAATTTGCATTCTAAAGGCATGAACGAAACTCGCAATATAATCGTTAGAGAGATGGGTTGCTCCGGAATCTTTTAACGACCAGCCAGAGCCATAATCGACAACACCATAGGTAAGCGCTGAGTGAATGACGAGCCCTAATAGCATCATAATGGCCCGAAGTGAATCTAAAGAATGGATGCGTTCTGTTTTATGTGGAATGGTTTTCATGGTTGCAATAGTATTTTTAATTAAAGTTAGAGCGCTTTTATTTGTCCATAGCTAGTTCAGCTTTAGACTGAGCTACGATTTTAAAATCCTTTATCTTTTTAGAGTATCTTCTACCGTTTAAAAACTTACCGATAAAGGTAGAACGTACCAAATAATGGTAAGTCACAAAGCAAATGAAGGTGGTAGCACTCGTTACCAATAAAAACTTAAATGTGGCAGGGATATACCAATCAGCAATCAATCCGGGAAGGATCACCGTCAATGGTAAATGAAATAAATAGACCCAATACGATGAATCCGATATATACCGCATGGTGGCAGAGTGGTTACTACCAAAGCGGATGAATAATCCGGTAATTCCAAAAATAAACAACCAACAGCATAGGGATCTTATAATCATTACAACCCACAAGGCCATATCGCTTAGATCTGCAAAGAAATACCAAGTAAAAAGGACGAGTGCAAGGGTCGTAAATAAATAATCGTGTGTTTTAAAGCTGCTTAAAAGTGATTTCGATTTAAACAACAACCAACCAAACATGTAAAAGAAAAAATAGAAAATAAACGTATTAAAATCGGGCACAAAACTAGTGGAAGTGTCCACCCAAGATTTATTCATATATAATAAAATGACTACGGTGAACGCTGTAAAAACAAAGAGTCTCAATATTGGCTTTTTGAAAATGGCATAAAAATTTCGATTTATAAAACTAGATAATTCAGGGAGCTTTTTAAATAGTAACCCTAATCCAAAAGAGACTAAAGAAAACATAATGAGATAATACAAAAACCATAAATGCATGGTTTTAGTAGGAATTAAATCTGTTAGTGATGTAAACGGAGCAAGAGCTTCAACCAACGCATCTGGGCTGGAAGCAAAAACATTGGCCGTGTAAGACATACCGCCAACTACAGGCACAAACAGCAATACCACAAACACTAAAAACGGATAGGTAATTCTCTTCATTCTGTTTTTAAACATCCAACGTGGCCCACGCTCATAAAACAAAAGTGCGGCAAAAAAACCTGCAACCACCATAAAAATGGGCATTCTAAATACATGAATGCAAGATCCTATCCAGCCTAAGTTTTCATTAAAGTTAAGTGGGTCTCTAATACGCCAGATAGAATTGGGTTCAGCACCGTTGTAAGTAATAACTACGTGTAACACGATACCTAGCATCATCATAATCGCTCTTAAAGAGTCTAAGGCGTGTAAACGTTCGGTTTTGTGTGGAATAGTTTTCATAGCTTTCAATTGTTTTATTTAATATCAACCTTAACACGACTCAAATTGGAGCGCTTTTATGAGCTTAGTAAGTTAGATTCTAAAATGGAGAAGGGCAATCACATCTTCATGTGAATGAGGATGTTGAATTCTGACTTAAAACCGCATAACAGTTAGACCAGTAATGTATTTATCATTAACAAATTTTATAATTCTCAAAAACACTAAAACTCTTTTGAATTATAGGTATCATTACTGGTCATGTCTGTGAAAAATGATCTGTTATGGGGTGGTAGATTCGTCGGTTTCTGTTGCGGATGTATTAGCTTCAATTGCT
>CAYMDB010000392.1:0-2967 GCA_964388865.1 uncultured Flavobacteriaceae bacterium | reverse complement strand
AGTTAATACAAAATGGTTTTAATCAAAAACGATCTGGGGATGTTATTTTAGTTAACGACATTGGTTTTATTTCTTATAGTAAAACAGGCTCTACCCATGGTAGCGGTTTAAATTACGATACACACGTACCTTTGCTCTTCTTTGGAAAAGGAATTAATCAAGGTGAAACACTACACAAAACTGTGATACCAGATATTGCACCTACAATCTCTGCCCTTTTGGGTATTAGTTTTCCTAATGGTGCCACTGGTCAACCTTTAGAGTTTGTGATTGATTAATTTGAAACAAAACACTTTAAACAAAATTCTGGCAGTTCTAATTGTTATAGGTATTTTTGGATATGAGAATTACCTTAACTCGGAAGAGGATTTACATTATATTGAAACTGGTAAAACGTTTAAAAAACATACCAATTCTTATTATTTGCCAATAAGTTCCACAGGTCAAATAGTACATCATCAAAATTATTCTCTATCCTATAGTGAACCACATGAACAAGCTGAGTGGGTGTCTTATGAGTTAAAGGTATCGCACTTGAGCGCTGCAAATTTCCAACGACCCTATTTTCAAATCGACAAGGCTGTAAAAACTGGTGCAGCACATTGGCGTAATTATAAAAACTCGGGTTACGACAAGGGGCATCTATGTCCTGCAGGCGATAGACGGTTTACAAAAGAGGCTCATGATGAGACGTTTCTAACCAGTAACATTAGTCCTCAAGAGCACGAGTTTAATGCTGGCGTTTGGAATCGCCTAGAGCAAAAGGTGCGTTATTGGGCAAATAAAAATGACGGTGTTTATGTGGTTACGGGTGGGATTTTAACACAAGGACTAAAAACTATTGGAAATGAGGCTGTAGCTGTGCCTCAGCAGTTTTACAAAATTATTTTAGACCAGACTAATGGAAACTATAAAGTAATAGCGTTTTTGTTAGATCATAAAGATTCAGATTTGCCCTTGTATACATTTGTGGTGTCTGTAGATGAAGTTGAGAGCTTAACAGGAATAGATTTCTTTCCAAATCTAGAAGATACTTTAGAAAACAAATTAGAAGCCTCAAAAAGTTATAAAGACTGGAGTTTTTGATGGTATTTTAATGTGTTATAGCATTGAGGGCAGTCGAAATTTCTCCTTAACTAAACTTTTTAAAAATTCCTTTCCAACGCAGATCTCTTATAAATTCTCCTTCCTCGGCTGAAATCAGAAATTCTACTTTTACCGATTGCGCCCTCAAATATCCTGACATATAATCTCTAAACAATTTAAAACTTCCTTTTTTATAGGCTAATTTTAATGCTGAAATTAAGGTAATCCAAAATCCATAGCGCATTTTGTACATGGCTTCACCTTGTAGGTATTTTGAAGCTTTATTATACGATTGGCCTGTTGGTTTTAAGTGTTTAACATGAAGGGTTTCGTCTGTCAAAATCTCCCAACCGTGATATTTGGCTAATAACTCATCAACCGTATCCCAGCCCATAGAGGCTTTTAATTGTCCAATGCTCTCAAAGCATGCCTTACTATAAGCTTTTAGGGCTCCTCTAATATGGTCTTTATTGGTTAAGTCTTCTATAACCCAATCATCGTTTTTTTTTTTATAGCAAAAACCAGCAGCCATTCCAAGTTTTGAATTCGCTTTAAAATGATTGACAAGATGTTCTAAATAATTTATAGGAAAAATAAGATCGGCATCAAATTTACAGATAATGTCATAATCGTTATCTAGAGTTTTTAAACCCTTTTTAAAGGCATTAATAATCTTAGAACCAGGCAAATGTGCTTCTGAAGATGTTGAGTTTATTAATGAGATGATGTTGTATTTAAAACTATAATCTTCAACAATTGATGCCGTACGGTCTGTAGAATGATCATTAACCACAACAATTCTTTTAGGTAAAAACGTTTGCTTTGCTAAGGACTCTAGTGTTTTACCGATGTTGTCCTCTTCGTTGTGGGCGGGAATGATGATATAAATATCCATTCGGGAAATTTCATCATTTAAATTGCAAATTCCAAATTTATAACTTAAGCTTTTTTTGATTGTGTAATCAAGTTAAAAAAAATCATGTCTAAAGGTGCATATTGGTTTTTTTGCTGAAAGAGTGATAGTTTTTAAAACCGACGCGTTTAAGTTTTAAACACGTTTTTAATATTTATTTTTATAAGCTCTGCAAATGTGGCAGATATGAACAAATCTCAAGAAAAATAAAGTAATTTTATGTGATTAACGATAAAAAATTTCGACTTATGACAGAAAATGATATTTCCTATAAAATAAGGGGTGCAATTTTTAATGTTTTTAATAATCTGGGTCCTGGACTTTTAGAATCTGTTTATGTGGCTGCCTTAAGGTACGAATTAGAAAAAGAATCTCTGAAGGTAAAAATTGAAGTTCCTCTTCCTGTGTATTATGAGTCTGTAATTTTGGAGATTGGTTTTAGATTAGATATACTTGTTGAAAACAAAGTAATAATTGAGGTTAAATCAGTCGAAAATTTAGCTGCGGTACACCATAAACAATTACTAACATATTTAAAACTGACTGAATTGAAACTGGGTATTTTAGTTAATTTCAATGTGGTAAACATTAATGATGGAATATTTAGAAAAGTTAATGGGTTGTGAATTGCGTTTAAAGCTCATTGAACGTGCCCCTCAAAAAGGTTTCCCTCAGATAGCTCAGAATAAAGATAAGTTTCCCGCATACGACACAGATTACCGCAGAAAAGAAATCAAAGAGAGAAAGTCGCTTTTTCATTTGAAGTAAAAACAGATATCCCAATCTGTATTATCAGGAACGCCGGACTTTGTAAAAAAAATCAGCGAAATCAGCGGGAGAAAAAAGATAAGTTTCCCGCATACGACACAGATTACTGCAGAAAAGAAATCAAAGAGAGAAAGTCGCTTTTTCATTTGAAGTAAAAACAAATATCGCAATCTGTATTATCAGGAACGCTGGACTTTGAA
>CAYMDB010000391.1:0-2977 GCA_964388865.1 uncultured Flavobacteriaceae bacterium | reverse complement strand
AAAATATGCTAATGCCTTAGTGTTTTCATCATTAACTATGGCGTTTTTGTTAATGTTAGTCGCGTTTCAATTGTATCCGGTGCTCTTGCCTTCTAAAATAGACCCTAGTCATAGTGTAACAATTTATAATGCTGCGTCTTCACAGAAATCCTTGGGCATAATGCTAACTATTGTAATTATTGGGGCGCCGCTACTAGGTGGCTATTTCTTATTCTTATACAAAACCTTCCACGGAAAAGTAAAATTAGATGATACGAGTTATTAAGGTATGAGCAGTAACTCCTTTCTGAAAAGAGCATCGTAATCGGTGCTCTTTTTTTTTAATGTAACATTAGTTACCATGTGCACAGAATAAAAGTCTGACCTTTAGTTGAAACAAAAAGAAAATCTAAAGTGATGAATATCATTTTTCAAGTTTAGATTTTAATTTACTTTTATAATCATTAATCATAAAAAAATGTCCAAAATAGTCATTTTAGGTGCTGGAATTTCGGGTCATGTTGCAGCAACGCATTTAAGACGTAAGCTATCTATAGACCACGAAGTTGTTGTAGTATCACCAAACAGCAATTACCAATGGATTCCTTCTAATATTTGGGTAGGAATAGGTAGAATGAAATCGAGTAAAATATTATTCCCCTTGGCTCCACTCTACAAAAAGAATAGTATTGGATATAAACAAGCCAAAGCTATTTCCTTTTTTCCTGAAGGAGATAAGGATGAGCAAAAGCCTTATGTTTTAACTGAATATGTAGTAGGAGACCAAAAAGGTGAGCAAGAAAAAGTTACTTACGATTACCTAATTAATGCCACAGGACCCAAACTCAATTTTGAAGCTACTGAAGGCTTAATACCCGGCCAAAACAAAACCTATTCTGTCTGCACTTATACACATGCCAACCATGCTTGGGAAGGTTTGAATAAAGTAATTCAAGAAATGAAAGCAGGCAAAAAAGTCAAAATATTAATTGGTACGGGTCATGCAAAAGCCACCTGCCAAGGTGCTGCTTTTGAATATGTTTTAAATGTAGAGCAGGAGCTTCGCAAGCATAAAGTACGGGATATGGCAGAAGTGACTTGGATTTCAAACGAATACACCTTAGGTGATTTTGGGATGGATGGCATGTTGTTAAGTTATGGCAGTATGACCATGAAATCGAGCGAAATGGTAGAAATGATTTTTGAAGATAGAGACATCAAATGGATTCTTGGTGCTGGCGTTAACAAAATTGAAGACGGTATAGCACATTATGAAAATCTTGAAGGAGAGCACAAAAGTGAAACTTACGATTTTGCTATGCTTATTCCAGCGTTTTCTGGTCACGGATTTAAAGCCTATGACAAAAATGAAAACGATATTACTGAAAAACTTTTCAAAGGGTTTATGATTGTCGATGCCGATTATTCACCAAAACCTTATGAAGAATGGTCTGTTAAAGACTGGCCAGAAACCTATCAAAATCCTTCCTATAAAAACATATTTGCGCCAGGGATCGCTTTTGCACCACCGCATGCCATCTCCAAACCAAGAGAAAGTAAAAATGGAACCTCTATTTCTCCGTCTCCACCGCGAACAGGAATGCCATCTGGGATTACCGCAAAAATAGTGGCCGACAATATTATAGATTCCATAAAAAATGGTAGAGAATCGCTAGAGCATAAAGGTTCTATGGGAAATATGGGTGCTGCTTGTATTGCTTCAGCAGGTTTTGGTATGAGCTCAGGAAGTGGAGTGAGTATAACCACATATCCTATTGTGCCAGATTATGAAAAATATCCTAAAACACAAGGGAGACAACTCGGTAAAACCTTTGGCGAAATTGGTTTAGCAGGACATTGGTTAAAATTGGCCTTGCATCACGCCTTTCTTTACAAAGCAAAAATGCGACCTTTTTGGTGGTTGATTCCTGAATAAATTTCAGTTTAAGTAATTCTGATAGCATTAACAATTTAATACGGTTTAAATACTAATAAAGATGACAAAAAGAATAACAAAATATCAACGTTTTAAAATGATGAATCCTATACTTCAATTTTTTAAATTCATTTACTTGAGTATTAAAATAATGCTTGTTGTTGCAGGTGGACATGGAGGAACTAGAAAAGTAAGCTGATGTGGTTATCAGTTTTTGGTTGGTTAGTTAAAAGTTAAAGATGTAAGTCTATAACTTTAAAAGAGAGCTTTTTAGCTCTCTTTTTTTTGTGTAACATTTGTAGCAGATTTTGGTAGATTTATTTCTGATATTTATAAGATAATTTAAAAAATATTGTGTCATGAAAAAGCTAAAGACTGCAAACCGCATATCTTCTTTATTCGTAATTCTGTTTTTTACACTTCTAAATTCCTGCAGTGACAATGATGACGACGTTCTACCTACACTCACTAATCAAACCTTAACAACATCAGATTCAGATGCTTTATTGTTTATGCTTGAAGAGGAAAAATTAGCCCGAGATACGTACAGCTATTTAAATAATTTATGGTCTTTAAGTCAGTTTGCCAATATTAAAAATAGTGAACAATCCCACATGGATGCCATTGAGAGCTTACTCATTAGTTATAGGATTGAATATAACATTCTTCCCGAAGGTAATTTTGCTAATGAAGACTTACAAGAGTACTATGATCGGTTTGTTTTAGACGGAGCTATAAGCCAAGCAAACGCCCTTCAAATTGGGGCTACTATTGAAGATTTAGATATTGTTGATTTACAGAACGAAATGGATGCGACAACAAATACAGACATCAAAGCCGTTTTTGAAAGTTTACAGTGCGGATCGAGAAACCATTTAAGAAGTTTTGTTTCAAGTATTGAAAATAGTGGAGATACCTATATTCCCCAATTTTTAAGTCAGAATGAATACGATACCATAATCTCTGGAAATCACCAACAATGTAATTGATTTTAATAAGATTTGTAAAGTAAGAGCACACCATTTAAGGTGTGTTTTTTTTTCAATCCTGTCCTAAATAAAT
>CAYMDB010000390.1:0-2988 GCA_964388865.1 uncultured Flavobacteriaceae bacterium | reverse complement strand
GGCGGTGATAAAGAATTATTTGATTTATCAGGTAAAGTTAAGGTTGAAATTAAGAATATTATGATTTTGGGCGGGAGCCAAATAGGATTTAAAACAGCAAAAGACTTGTCGGCTGGTAAGTTTAATGTAAAAATTATTGAGAATGACAAGATTGTTGCAGAAGAACTCGCTGAGGATTTACCCGATGCCTTAGTGATCTACGGGGATGGCAGAAAGGTGGAAATTTTAGAGGAAGAAAACATTTCAGATATGGATGCTTTTATTTCAGTTACGGGAAATTCTGAAACTAATATTATGTCTTGCCTTTTAGCCAAGTCCAAAGGTGTGAGAAAAACCATTGCCCTAGTAGAAAATATGGATTACTATCAATTATCACAGTCCATTGGTATAGATACTTTAATCAATAAAAAGTTATTAGCAGCTAACAATATTTTTAGATACATTAGAAAAGGCGAAGTCGTAGCCATGACAAAGCTCGCCAATATGAATGCAGAGCTTTTAGAGTTTGTGGTAAAGCCAAATACTAAGATTACTAATAAAATAATTAAAGACCTTAAATTTCCGCGATCTGCTATTTTTGGTGGAGTTATACGAAATGGTGAAGGACTCATTCCTTTGGGAAGTTTTAAAATTGAAGCCGGTGACCGTGTGGTAATTTGTGCACTGCCGCGATCTATTTCTGAGGTAGAAACTTTTTTCTCATAGACTATGTCTCGTATAAAGCTCAATTATAAAATTATATTTCATTTTTTAGGCCTCCTGTTGTTATGTAATGGTGGATTTATACTTATCGCTACGCTTATAAGTTTCATATATGAAGACGGTGTTACCTTAGAATTGTTTTTGTCTGGTGTAGCGACATTGCTTATTGGTGGCTTAACCATGGTTTCCACCAAGAACCACCTCAAGGAAATGAATAAGCGCGAGGGTTATATCGTAGTCGCTTTTGGGTGGATTGTAATGTCGCTAACAGGTACTTTACCCTATATTGCAACGGGTGCAATTCCATCCTTTACAGATGCATTTTTTGAGACCATGTCTGGCTTTACCACCACAGGAGCGAGTATTTTAAACGATATTGAAGCAGTGCCCAAAGGTGTGCTATTTTGGCGCAGCACCACGCATTGGATTGGAGGTATGGGAATTATAGTGCTAGCCATTGCTATTTTACCACTACTTGGTGTGGGAGGTATGCAGTTATTTGCCGCAGAAGCACCAGGACCAGGAGGAGATAAATTACATCCCAGAATTACGGATACCGCGAAGCGCTTATGGCTTATTTACGTGGGTTATACTGCAGCAGAAACCCTCTTATTGCAAGCTGCGGGCATGTCTTTTTTCGATGCCATTAATCATGCACTGAGCACCTTGTCAACAGGAGGCTTTTCAACAAAAAATGCCAGTGTTGCGTATTGGAATGACCAGCCGCTGATACAGTATATCATTATGCTTTTTATGTTTTTAGCAGGAACCAATTTTGTACTGAGCTACTATATGTTTAAAGGCAAGATGAAGAAAATAATTAAAGATGAAGAATTTAAACTCTATTTTAAATTCATTGTTGTTTTTACCATTATTGCTGCCGTACTAATTTATTTTCGGGCGGATATGGCATTGTCCTCTATTGAGCATCCTATGGTTTTGGGAAAGGCTGAAAGTGCGTTTAGGCATGCTTTGTTTCAGGTACTAACGGTGATTACAACTACTGGTTTTATATCTGCAGATTACACTATGTGGACGCCCTTTTTAACGGTATTCTTTTTTGGTTTAATGTTTTTAGGTGGTTCTGCCGGAAGCACCGCTGGTGGGGTAAAAGTGATGCGCCAATTGATATTAATTAAAAATGGTTTCTTAGAATTTAAACGCGCTTTGCACCCAAGCGCCATTATACCGGTGCGATATAATAGAAAATCGGTATCCAAAGATATTGTGTTTAACGTTCTTGGTTTTTTTATTCTTTACATGTTGTCTTTTATTGTTGGGGCTTTAGTGTTTTCTATGTTTGATATTGATTTTGAATCGGCCATAGGTTTATCGGCATCTAGTCTAGGCAATGTGGGCCCAGCGTTGGGTGAGTTCGGACCCGTAAATAATTATGCCGCGTTGCCGTCCTTAGGAAAATGGTGGGCGTCTTTTTTAATGCTTATTGGGCGTTTAGAATTGTTTACGGTGCTTATTCTATTGACACCTTTTTTCTGGAGGCATAGGTGATTTTCAACCTTTTTTTAAAGAATTTTTTAAATCTTCCTAGCCTATATTTCTATTACTATTTTTCGTCTTTATAATCTATATTTTTCATGATCTACTGAAGCACAAGCTGTAACATTTTTTAGTGTTGGACGTCTTATTTTTGTAATCAGCATGTACTGAATTTGTTTTAGTACTAAAATGTATCAATTATGGACTTCGTAGTAAATCAAAACTTACACTAAGTAGCAGAACCTATCAAGGTATCTCATTTTACAACCTACGGTTTATTAAATTCTAATTATAAATCAGTAGTAAAGCAGAATTTTAAAACCTTAAATGCACCGTCAGTATTTGCAAAGCGCCAACACTTAAAGGCTTTTCAATGTAACGATGGAAATCACACGGCTGTAATCTTAAAGCTTTCTGTATTTGCTTTAATTCTTATCGCCTTATTTTAGAACCTATTTTTCATTTTGATCTTTTAATTGAAAGCCTATAAAAATTACAGCGCTGTCTGGCTCAACGTATGTCATCCGAAAATGATAGTGAAGACGATTTATAATAGGAGTTTAATGATGACTTTATTTTAGACGATGATTTTGCTTCTCTATTAAACCATAATAGAAGGTTAATCGAAGGTGACTTTTTATATGAATTCGCTTATTACGGCCTTAATACAGCACAATTAGGTAATAAACCAATGGTGGGTACTTAAATTTTTACAAAATTATGTCAATATTCTTTGGGTCAAGCAAAAAAGTTGTGGGATTAAGTATTTCAGGCATAAATTTTAGATAG
>CAYMDB010000389.1:0-2989 GCA_964388865.1 uncultured Flavobacteriaceae bacterium | reverse complement strand
TGCATTGCCATACTTGGTATGCTCATTTTGCGGGCATCATGGCGAAATTGTGTTATGGCAAACCTTTAGTGATTACCACACATTCTTTAGAACCATTGAGACCATGGAAACGCGAGCAATTGGGTCGTGGTTATGACGCTTCGTCTTGGGTTGAAAAGACAGCTATTGAGATGGCGGACGCTATTATTGCCGTGTCCAACGAAACGAAAGCAGATGTCTTAGAACATTTTAATGTCGATGAACGTAAAATTGAAGTGGTCTACAACGGCATCGATTTAAAAGAATATGTGCTCGTTAAAGAAACTTCTGTTTTAGAGACCTATGGCATAGATGTTAACAAACCTTATGTTTTGTTTGTTGGACGAATCACAAGACAAAAAGGGATTATTCATTTAGTCAATGCCATTAAATATATAGATAAAAATACCCAAGTGGTGTTGTGCGCGGGGGCGCCAGATACCCCTGAAATCGCTAAAGAGATGAAGGATAGTGTAGATGAAGCTTCCAAAACACGTGACAATATTTTTTGGATTGATAAAATGCTCGATAAAAAGGATGTCATTCAATTATATTCTCACGCCAATGTATTTTGTTGTCCGTCTATTTATGAACCCTTCGGAATTATAAATATAGAAGCCATGGCCTGCCAGACAGCAGTGGTGGCCAGTGCGGTTGGTGGCATAAAAGAAGTGGTTGTAGAGGGTGAAACCGGCTTACTTATTAAGTTAGAACAGCAAAAAACAGCCCCTTTTGAGCCCGTGAATCCAGATCAATTTTCTAGAGACTTGGCGGAAGGTATTAACACGCTCGTAAAGGATAAAGAACTATGTTCTAAAATGGCAAAAAACGGAAGACAGCGTGTTGAAGACTATTTTGATTGGATAGCAATTGCAAAACAAACTAAAGCGATATATAAATCTTTAATTAAAGACAAATGATGAACGACAAAGTACTTAGTATAATATTAGGTGGCGGACAGGGTTCGAGGTTATACCCATTAACAGAGCAGCGCTCAAAACCAGCCGTACCTATTGCAGGAAAATACAGATTGGTAGATATTCCAATATCAAATTGTATTAACTCAGAAATGAAGCGCATGTATGTGCTAACACAGTTTAATTCGGCTTCATTAAACAGGCATATCAAAAACACTTACAATTTTAGTTTTTTTAGTTCTGCTTTCGTAGATGTACTCGCCGCAGAGCAAACCATTAAAAGTGATAAGTGGTTTCAAGGAACAGCAGATGCCGTAAGACAAGGCATGCATCACTTTTTACAACACGATTTCGAATACGCTCTGATTCTCTCTGGTGATCAGTTGTACCAAATGGATTACAATGATTTGTTGAAAAAACATATTGAAAGTAACGCCGATATCTCAGTAGCAACATATCCTGTTAATGCAAAGGATGCAACTTCTTTTGGGATTTTAAAGTCTAATGAAGATCATCTAATCACGTCTTTTATTGAAAAACCATCCTCTGATTTGCTGGTCGATTGGAAATCTGAAGTTGGAGAAGACATGAAAAACCAAGGGCGTGAGTATTTGGGCTCTATGGGGATTTATGTGTTCAACAGAGATTTGCTAATTGATTTGATGAATGATGAGAGTACGGTGGACTTTGGAAAGGAAATTATTCCGCAATCGATTCATAAATACAAGACGGTAAGCTATCCTTTTCAGGGCTATTGGACGGATATAGGTAATATCGATTCTTTTTTTGAAGCCAATATTGGACTCACAGACGCCATTCCTGCATTTAATTTGTACGATAAAGATATGCGGGTGTATACCAGAGCGCGAATTTTGCCAACCTCAAAAATTTCTGAATCCAAATTAAAAGATACAGTGATTGCAGAGGGTTGTATTATTCATGCTGCAAGTATTGAAAAATCTGTTATTGGTGTAAGATCGAGAATAGGACAAAATTCCGTGGTGATTAAAACTTATATGATGGGTTCTGATCGCTATGAATCTTTAGAGGAAATTGAACGCAATAGAGTCGAAATTCTAATGGGTATCGGCGAAAATTGTTACATTAAAAATGCTATAATTGATAAAAATTGTAGAATTGGTGATGGTGTAAGAATAAATGAAAGAGATACTGTTTTAGAAGATATCGAGACAGAGCAGTACGTCATTAAGGATGGCATTGTGGTGTTGAAAAAAGATGCGGTAATTCCGAGCGGAACTATTATTTAAAAACGAGGTTTTTCCACATTAGAAATCAAAATATATAAATTTTATTTAATTCCGAATAAACTTATAAATTCTAAATTGAATTTGGTAAATTCGGAATTTATTGGTTGATAAATTGTCAAAATGCTAAATCAAAACCGAGTTGTCATCGATTACGTATCGCCACAAATTAATTGTGGTGCGTTTTTTATTAAGAGAGTCATAAATGAAATTGTTAACGTAAATGCACACGTTCTTGTAGACGGACACGATGTGATAGCGGCCTCCGTTTTATTTAAGCACGAAAGTTCGAAAAAATGGGATGAAGTGCGAATGCATGACGTTGGAAATGACGAATGGAATGCCTCCTTCTCAGTTGCAAAACAGGGTTTTTACAGTTATAAAGTTCAAGGTTGGGTAGACCATGCCTTAAATTGGCAACATGGCATTGAGCGCAAAATTGGCGCGCAACAACATGTGAAATCAGAATTACTTGAGGGAGTTCTGCTTGTAGAAGCTATACTCCATAAAGCGACTAAAGAAGAAAAAGACTATCTAAATTATTGTCTCAATTGTTTTAAAGAAGAACACAAATACAATGAGGCTATAAAAGAAGCCGTAAGCCCAGAGCTTCATAGCATCTTTTTAAAATATCCTGAAAAACATCTCGCTAACGACTCTAAGGAGTTACAGGTTTATGTCGATAGAAAAAAGGCACGATTTAGCACCTGGTATGAGTTTTTTCCGCGCTCTGCCTCGGAAGTAGAAGGGCAGCACGGCACGTTTAAAGATTGTGAGCGCTTGTTGCCA
>CAYMDB010000388.1:0-2997 GCA_964388865.1 uncultured Flavobacteriaceae bacterium | reverse complement strand
GTGGATGAGCAAATTGATTTTCCAGAAGGTGAGGCACCCGATTCAAAATTACGACCAGGAAAAAAACTCAGAAATGTGGGTCAGAAATGGAGTGAAATGCAAACCATTAGATACAAAACCAATACGCAACCTTACTACGTTTTAATGGGTCATGATGAAGAAAATCTTATAGAACCCATTGGCTATACTTCAGAAGTCAGCACCTACAATTCTTGGCTTGAAAAGGGAATACGCAATTTTAATAATTAAACATTTTACTAAAGACTTTTATTTTTCTTGTATTTAAAGGGTTTAATGTTAAGTTAAAGTCCTACAAAAGGTCGTGATATTACAGTTTAGTTGTTACATTTAGAGGTAACTAAACTAAAACTAATATGTCTACAATAAAAACCGTAAATCCTTTTACTCAAGAAACTATTAAAACCTATACAGGCGATTCTGACACTGATGTCACTAGAAAACTAGAACTTGCTGAGGAGCGTTTTCAATCGTGGAGAACTACTGAGATTTCTGATCGCTGCAAAAAATTAGATCGCTTAGCAGAACAATTAGAAGATAAAAGAATGGATTTTGCGATTCTCATGGCCGAAGAGATCGGTAAGCCTATTTCACAAGGTTTGGCAGAAATCGATAAATGTATTTGGCTGTGTGATTTTTATGCACAAAATGCGGATGATTTTTTAGCAGATCAGCTCATTGATACCGATGCAGACGAAAGTTTTATCAGTTACGATCCCTTAGGAGTGATTTTAGCCATCATGCCTTGGAATTATCCATTCTGGCAAGTTTTGCGTTTTGCAATTCCTACATTAACAGCGGGAAATACCGGAATTTTAAAGCATGCGACAAACGTAACGGGTTGCGCAATGGCCATACAACAGTTGTTTAAGGATGCCGGATATCCAAAAGGCTGTTTTCAAACGGTGTTAGCCTCTCACGATCAAATTGAAGACATCATTGCACATCCTGCTATTAAGGCTGTAACTTTAACGGGAAGTGAAGCCGCAGGCCGATCGATTGCTGCATTAGCTGGGAAACATCTTAAAAAAACAGTTTTAGAATTAGGTGGAAATAACGCCTGCATTGTTTTGAAGGATGCCGACTTAAAGAAACATATTAAAACGATGGTGAAAGCAAGAATGCAAAATGCAGGTCAGAGTTGCATTGCCGCGAAGCGCTTTATTGTTGTAGAAGCCATTTATGATAAATTTCTAAATGCTTTTATTGAAGAAGTAAAAGAACTTAAAATAGGCGACCCAAAAGATTCTAAAACGGATATGGCCAGTATGGCAAGAGAGGATTTAGCTAAGGAAGTTGAAAAACAAGTAGAGGATTCTCTTAAAAAAGGAGCAAAAGTAATTTGTGGTCATAAAAGAGAAGGTGCCGTTTATCATCCAACGGTAATTTCAGAGGTTTCGAAAGGTATGCCGCTTTTTAATGAAGAAGTATTTGGTCCTGTTGCCGCTATCATTAAAGTGAAAAACAGAGCCGAAGCTTTTAAAACAGCTGGTGAGTCGAAGTTTGGTTTAGGCACCATGATTTTTACGAAGGATATTGAAAAAGCGAAAAAAGAAACCAGTGCTATTGAAGACGGTGCCTATTTTATTAACGATATGGTAAAATCTGACCCGAGATTACCATTTGGTGGCACCAAAGCTTCAGGTTATGGACGCGAACTTTCAAAAGAAGGCATGTTAGAGTTCGTCAATATTAAAACGGTATACATTAAAAAGTAATCTAATAATTCAAATTTAAGCAATTACAAACTCCAACCGGTTGTGGTTTGAAACACATAATCTATTTCAACACTACTTTGCACAGGTTGGTTTTCACAGTTTAAGTTTAAGCTTAGATTGATGAAAAAATCGAAGGGTAGATTGTATTTTAAATCGAGATTGAAATCTGAAAGCCAACGTTCAGACTCGGTTAAACTCCGGTAAACTACTATTCGGCTTAATAAGGCAAAATCACCAATGTCCTATAAGTTAGCATCGGTGCCTAAAAATGCTTCGGTAGAGTTGCCAGCCGTATATACGTTTTCAACATCAAAACTTTCATTGTTTGATGAAATTCCAGTTTGCACACCCCAATACATGCTATTGGTCTGTATGATATAATTACCAATACCCAATTTCCCTAAGGTTCTAAGGTTAATATTTTGAGCGGTATTAGAGAGCCAGCTCACTTCGGCTAAAGCAAACCAATTTTTACTAAAATATTGATTATAGACGATATTGGCATCTAGACGCTGCGTTGGTCGGCCTCATTCTGAGAAGAAATAATTTGGTTGTAGCGCGTAGAGGCAGACCAACGTTTGGCTCTATAACCCAAATTACTTCGAATACTAAATTGCGATAAATCGTTGGCTTTGGTAAAGTTGTAGCCCACACTTAAAGAGGCATTAACATTTCCCCAGAAATCTTGATCAATTTTTCTAAGAAATACGATATCGCTGATTTGGCTTTCGGCTAGAGTGTCTTTTTTGCTCATAACGTGAACACGGTTATCAGATAAACTCTGTAGATAACCATTGTATCTGAGACCCGAACTCAATGAAATAAGGTACTGAGTGGTTGTTGTAAGTCTTTTAATTTCACTCTATTTAATTTTGAAATCACTTTTACTATAGTCTGTTTCAAATGTAGCGACATTTTGTTTGATGGCTTTGAATTCACCGCTTATGATTTCTACTGTTTTTAGTTGAAAGGTATCATTTTGAGCAAAAAAATGGGTGGTTGAAAAGGTGACAATCACTAACAGCAGTATAACTTTCAATGTTGCAATGTTGCAATGTTGTTGTCGAAATACTTCATATCGAATATTTAATAACTTGAAGGGCTTTAAAATTTGAAATAATCAATACTAGAATTAAACTTCAAAAAAACCTGAATTAAGTCTTAAGATGACTATGTATTTAGGAATAGATTTAGAGTTTATTTTTATAAATTTTGCCATCTTTCATGATTAAAACTAAGTTCTTATCGGCGTTATTTAAAA
>CAYMDB010000387.1:0-3003 GCA_964388865.1 uncultured Flavobacteriaceae bacterium | reverse complement strand
CAAACCAATCAGACCAGCCCTCACCCATTTGCTCATTGTTCTGAAGGCAGAACACCGATGACGGCCCACCTGTTAATCTAATTGAAATACCGTGACCATATTCATGAGCAATAATACCATTATCGAAATCCCCATCGACAAAATTTGTTAAATCCGGACCTAATAAACTCGCTGAAATGGTTTCTCCATTAGTTAAGGCTGCAATAATATCCTCCCCGAGATCCTGCAGCACCATTACGGAAGGAATCGTCACAAAATCCCCGGATAAACCTGGTGCCATAGCTATTGGGGGACCAGGTTCATTGTTAACCATGATGACAGCAACCGCTCCTGCTACTTCTGCCTTTAAGACTTTAGCACCAAATTCACAGGTTCCTCTTCTTATTACAGCAATATTTCCATTTAAGGCGACGCTATTGTTAAGTGCTTGACAGGCATCAAATTCATCTGGTGTGCCGTCCGTAGCAATCACCAAATTAGATGTAATAGGAACGGCTGACAAACGCTCACCAAATGCAGCTGACAACACTTGGTAGGTGCCAGCAAGTGCCCCATCGTTAATAAAAACACGATCGGCAGGATTAACACCTGGTGGTGCCCATAAAAACATTTGCATTCTCGGGCTAAGACCATCTGTTGGAGTCCCAAAATTGGCATTGTTAAAGGCACTTCCATCTTGGGCATCTGCAAATACAAAGTCGTCTCCAAAACCAGCTGATGAGTAATTTGTGGTCTGAAAATTTCCTGCCGCCTCGTCAAAGCCATAGTGAAACCATATATCGTGCATCATATTGCTGGTATAAAACAAATTGGTAATTGCGGCATCTTGATACGCTAATGGTGACAGATTAAAATCAAGCGGAAAATCAAAATTCAAATTTGAGGTACTACCTGGAGCGAAACCGAATCTAGAATTAGATCCAGCTACATCTTCTTTGGCCCAAACATTATTACCTCTAGTCGTATTAAATTCAGCTCCAAGACTGCCATTTATATCATGCCATCCAAAAGGTGATGCGAGCGTACTGGCAGGTTCTGTAACGACTTGCCTATTACCATGAGACGGACTTTCTATTGGTAATGGAAATACATTGTAACTAGACCCGTCTGCAAGCAACATTGTAGAGCTAAGTTGAGCAGGATTGGTAAACACACCAGCAGTGTGAGCCGCATGAACTTCAGGATCTTCAAACTGACACGTAAGAATCATATCTTTAGCTTCTAAAACTTGATTATTTAAAGCATCCACTCTTACACTCCACCAGTGTTTATTGTCTTTGGCATATAGGATAAAGTCCCAAACTAATCTTAAAGATTCATCCTTCAGAAAAAGAACGAGTTCTACGTTGATGTCCTGATTTGAGATATTCCCTTCGGAAAATGAATGATAATTCCCATTTCGATCTAACTGATTAACTCCTGCAACTGCCCCTAATTGCAAGTGGTTTGCTGCTGCCTGTATAGCAGAAAGCGGTTGATACGCTGGTGAAGTTTCTAGAACTTTAAGTTCTATGGCACTCAAAAACCCATTGGCATAATAAAAAACTGCATCATCTTTAATAGCAACACTAGAAATGGCATTAAGAATTCTTATACCTTGATAAGCTTGGTTGATATAGACATGCTGAATACCTGTACTCGCAGAATAATAACTATTGTTAACAACAACTTGTTCTATGTCTTTATCTTCAAAATTATAGTCGTTACGTTTCTGTTTTAAATACGTATCGATAAAATCCGCATATGGAGTTTCGTTTAAATACGTTTGCGCACTTCCAAAATTAAGAGCCAAAAGACAGGCGAAGATCATCAGCGATCTGAGGTAATTTTTTTTCATATCTATTTTTTTTACACAGGTCAAACCAGGGGTTTGTCAATTGTGACATGCTAAAATAAGGAATACTCTAAGATTTAGACTAGTTTTTTAAATAATACCTTAACAATCATTTAATTTTTATGCTAAGCTTTCAGAATTTACCGATGTCAACCTTATAATTATCCTTCCCCAATGATTAAGGCCTAGGAAGACTATAATTTATATTTAGTACATCGTGTTTAGCTTGAATTCTTGTATTTTTACATTGTGAAAAAAAGCATTTTAGAACATATCAATACACCCAAAGATCTGCGAAATTTCGATGTTACAGATTTACCTCAATTAGCTTCTGAGCTGAGAACGTTCATCATCAATATTGTAGCGACAAAAGAGGGGCATCTCGGTGCTAGTTTGGGTGTTGTAGAATTAACCATTGCTTTGCATTACGTGTTTAATACCCCCGAGGATGTGTTAATTTGGGATGTTGGGCATCAGGCCTATGGTCATAAAATCCTCACAGGCAGAAAAGATGTTTTTGAAACCAACAGACAATTAAATGGTATTAGTGGTTTTCCCAAACGCAGTGAAAGTGACTATGATGCTTTTGGTGTAGGCCATTCGTCAACCTCTATTTCTGCAGCTTTAGGAATGGCGATTGCCTCTCAACTTAAGGGCGAAGACAAACAGCATATTGCGGTAATTGGAGATGCTTCTATTGCAAGCGGAATGGCTTTTGAAGGCCTCAACCATGCGGGAGTTACTGATGCTAATCTACTCGTGATTTTAAATGACAACGCTATTGGTATTGACCCTAGTGTTGGTGCCTTAAAACAATATCTAACCAACGTAAAAAAAGGAACCCAAAAGCAAGACAATATTTTTGAAGCTTTAAACTTTAATTACTCCGGTCCTATCGATGGACATAATTTACCATTGTTGCTTTCAGAATTAGAGCGATTAAAAACGGTGAAAGGTCCAAAATTTTTACACATTATCACCACCAAAGGAAAAGGTTTAAAACAAGCCGAACGCGATCAGGTAAAATACCACGCCCCAGGAAAATTTAATGCGCGCACCGGAGAACTCAATGCTAAAACGGGTCCTAAACAGCCGCCAAAATATCAAGATGTATTTGGTGAAACCATTGTAGAGCTCGCTCTAAAAAACAAAAATATTAATGGCATTAC
>CAYMDB010000386.1:0-3007 GCA_964388865.1 uncultured Flavobacteriaceae bacterium | reverse complement strand
AAAGACCTCTAACTTTTCAAGCTGAGATCATACCCATTGAACCTAGAACAAGTAATGCTGTTTAGGAACCGAGCGTTAAAATGCATCTTGTTGATGTTTTTAACCGAACGATAAGGTCATCAATGCTGGTTTTTACTTCTGATTCTGATGATGCTTTATCCGGACTATTCAGACTCATTATTTAAAAATTAGCGTTTCATTGTCGTTTAAATAACGCTCAAATATTTTTAATTATTAACGAAGAATAATGACCTCTTTTTATTCGATTATAAACATAATCGTAATGAAATCTAGTATTCTTAAAATTCAATCTGGATCCAACCTTTCGGGTTTATCTAGATTCAGTTTCGTCTCACAACAAATGATGGTCGAAACGAAAAATGTATGTCAAAATCTTTCAAAAACAAGCAAACAGCGTCTATCACTTTTCATTTTTTTGATGTGTATGTCTTCCGCTTTCGCACAAGAACAACAACAAGACAGCACCAAAGTTGAAAAATTAGACGAGGTTTTAGTAAAAGCCGTTCGGGTGGATGCCAAATCGCCAATCACCCACTCAAATGTCACCAAAAAAGAGATTGCCAAACGCAATTTAGGACAAGATATTCCGGTTCTTTTAAACTTTCTACCTTCTGTAGTTACAACAAGCGATGCTGGTGCTGGTGTGGGTTACACTGGGATTAGAGTACGTGGTGTAAGTGCCCAATCTACTAATATTACTATTAATGGAATTCCTTACAATGATGCCGAATCTCTTGGAACTTTTTGGGTGAACTTAGGCGACTTTGCTTCCTCTGTAGAAAGTTTACAATTGCAACGTGGTGTAGGAACCTCTACCAACGGGTCTGGTGCTTTTGGCGCTAGTATTAATGTGCTAACCGATGCGGTTTCTAAAGAAGCCTCTGGCGAAATTTCTAATTCCTTCGGAAGTTTTAATACCAGAAAACATACCGTGAAATTCAGTACAGGTTTGATGAATGAGCATTTTGAAATTGCTGGTCGTTTGTCTAATATCGCTTCAGATGGCTATATTGATAGGGCTTCAGCCGATTTAAAATCCTATTTTTTACAAGGCTCTTACGTCGATGATAACACCTTAATTAAAGCCATTACTTTTGGTGGCAATGAGGTGACCTATCAAGCATGGAATGGTATTGATGAAGAAACCCTTGCCGACAATCGTACGTTTAATCCTTCGGGAATCTACACAGATGCCAATGGCAACACCCAATTCTACGATAATGAGGTTGATAATTACAGTCAAGATCATTACCAATTGCACTGGAATCAGCGCTACAACAACCGTTGGTCTACCAACCTTGGTTTAAACTACACCTATGGTCGCGGGTATTTTGAGCAGTATAAAGAGGATGACGATTTTGAGACCTATGGTTTGGAACCGCTCACTGTAAATGGCGAAGCAGTCACGACCACAGACCTCATTCGCAGACGTTGGTTAGACAACGATTTTTATGTCTTAAATGCTAGTGCCAATTACAAAACAAGTGATCTCGACATGATATTCGGCACCTCAATTAGCCATTATAACGGCGATCATTTTGGTGAAGTGATTTGGGCCCAATTCGCTAGCCAGAGTGAAATTAGAGATCGTTATTATGAAGGAAATGCTAAAAAGAATGATTTTTCGGTGTTTTCTAAAGCGAACTTCAAACTCAACGAACGCGTGCAGCTTTATGGTGATTTACAATTGCGAAATGTCACCTACGAAACCTCTGGAATTGCTTCAAATTTGGCCACCTTTACGGTTGATGAAAACTACACCTTTTTCAATCCGAAAGCAGGAATCACTTATGAACTCAACCCGCAGAATAATTTGTATTTTTCCTATGCACGTGCCAATAGAGAACCGAGTAGAGACGACTTTGAAAACAATGCAGAGGTAAAACCAGAACAGCTCAATGATTTTGAATTGGGTTGGCGTCACAAAAAAAACAATTTTAGTTTTAACGCTAATGGTTACCTTATGTTGTACAATGAGCAATTGGTATTAACCGGAAATATAGATAACGTCGGGAATCCGATAAGAACCAACAGTGGCGAAAGTTATCGTATGGGTATAGAGTTAGAAGCTGTAATACCCGTAACACCGCAATTAACCTTGCAACCAAACGCCACTTTTAGTGCCAATAAAAACCGAGAAACTGCGGTGTCTCTTAATGGTGCTTTGGTTAATCTGGGAAAGACTGATATTGCATTTTCACCCAATATGGTAGCTGCAAATGCTATTGTTTATCAGCCTATTGAAAACCTTCAAATGTCACTATTAAGCAAATTTGTAGGTGAACAGTACATGAGTAATACCGAAAATGAAGATTCAAAACTCGATAGCTTTTTTGTGAACGATTTTAATGTGACTTATACCATAGAAACCAACACGGTTTTTAAATCTATCGTTTTCACAGGGCTTGTTAACAACATTCTCAACGAAAAATATGTGTCTAATGGCTATTTCGCATCCTTTGATTTTGAGGACACTACAAGTCCAACAGGAGTCACTACTGGGTTTTTCTCGGGCTTCTATCCGCAAGCTACAACCAACTTTTTAGTGGGTGTGACTTTGAATTTTTAGAACACATCTGACATCTTTTAAAACCACACTGAAAAATTTTAACATTTTTTTAGTGTGGTTTTTCCGTAGTTTCTAGGATTAACAAGGCTTGTAAGAATATGATTTTTTCAAATTTTCTTTTATAATTGTTTTTTTTCTTTCTAACTTGCTGTAAATATTTGAGTTAAAAACACTTCTTAATTATCAATAAAAAACCAACAAACGTTTTGCCTATGTAAATATTATGAACCAAAAATGAGAAAGCTCCTACTAGGTAGAAGCTTCTCCAGTCCGTCAAAACTGGTTAAACGTTGTGCTTAACTTTACAAAAGTAATATTTTTCTTTGTGACTTAGTAATTATCCGCAACGTTTAATCTTAATAATTAATCATTGTTGTCCGATAAAACATTTTAAAAGTGGGATTTCCAATACAGGAT
>CAYMDB010000385.1:0-3035 GCA_964388865.1 uncultured Flavobacteriaceae bacterium | reverse complement strand
TTATTTGCACTTATATTATTTCAAAAATACTACATTTCAGAATTTTATTTCTATAAATAGTTTCTATACATGAGTCCCACCACAATACTAATTTTAATAGGTTGTTATTTTGCAGTGCTTGTTTTAATTTCTTACGTCACAGGAAAGGAAAATACGAATGCCGCTTTTTTTAAAGCAAATAAATCCGCACCTTGGTATTTAGTGGCTTTTGGCATGATTGGAGCTTCGTTATCTGGTGTAACCTTCATCTCTGTTCCTGGTGCTGTTGAAGCCAATCAGTTTGGTTATTTGCAAGTGGTTTTCGGCTATTTTTTTGGGTATCTCATTATCGCATTTGTGCTACTCCCTTTATACTACAGACTTAATTTAACTTCAATTTATTCTTATCTCAATGATCGCTTTGGAAGGGTAAGTTATAAAACAGGATCTTTTGCATTTCTAATTTCTCGGACTGTTGGCGCGTCCTTTAGATTGTTTTTAGTGGCTAAGGTGCTGCAGCTATTAGTATTTGATCTTTTTAATGTGCCTTTTGCTGCGACGGTAGTCTTCACCATTGCCTTAATATGGCTTTACACTTTTAAAGGCGGCATAAAGACTATAATTTTTACCGATACGCTTCAAACGCTATTTATGCTGGTCTCTGTGATGGTAACCATCTTATTTTTAGCTTCAGCACTAGACTTAAACGGCATTTCTGATATTATTAACAACGCCAGAGAAAATAGTCTTAGTAAAGTTTTCTTTTTTGAAGATACCAACAATTCTCAATACTTCTGGAAAAGTTTCTTATCCGGAATTTTTATCACCATTACCATGACGGGCTTAGACCAAGACATGATGCAAAAAAATCTTACCTGTCGTAATTTGAAGGATGCTCAAAAAAACATGATTTCGTTTAGCGTAGTGCTCGTACTTGTTAATATCCTATTTTTAGTGTTAGGACTGATGCTAACGCAGTATGCTCAGCAACACAATATAAGTGCTACGAAAGATGATTTATTTGCCACAATAGCAATGATGCCAGACATAGGCATTATAACCTCATCCTTCTTTTTATTAGGTCTCATTGCTGCCGCATACTCTAGTGCCGATTCTGCTTTAACCTCCCTAACCACGTCCTTTTGTATTGACATTATTGAAATTGAAAACAAACCCGAAACCCAAAGAAGACGCATTAGAAAGCAAACGCATATTGGCTTTAGTTTGGTGCTAATTGTGGTTATTTTGTTATTCGATTTAATTTTTAAAGATGTCTCTGTAATTTGGGAACTTTTTAAAGCCGCAGGTTATACTTATGGGCCATTGTTGGGCTTATTTGCCTTTGGACTGATAACAAAATGGCAAATAAAGGACAGGTTTGTTTGGATTATAGCCATTATTGCTCCTCTTATCTCTTACGTTCTCAATCTCTATTCTGTGGACTTATTTAACGGATATGAAATAGGATTTGAAATCTTAATTATTAATGGCATGCTTATGTTTTTGGGCTTGGTGTTTATTAAACGAAAGATTTAATATTGACCCGTTCCCAACAAAACTAAAGTACATGCTACTTCAAATGCAATATTGTGCGCTTTAAGTATGCTGTAAAACTCAGGATTTTCAGTACCCGGATTAAAAATGACTCGATTTGGTTTTAAACCAACAATATAATCGTAATAGGCTTCCTGACGCTTCGGATTGAGATACAAGGTTACGGTATTGATATTTTCGTAGGGTAATAATTCGGTGTCAATAGCAACACCAGCCACTTCTCCAGCTTTTAAACCATAAGCTTTTACGTCATGGTTATAATTTTTCAATCTGTTAATAGCGATATTCGAATAGCGTTCTGACTTTAAGGACGCACCGATTACAAGTGTTTTTTTTGACATACTGTGTTCGTATAAATGTTTATGCTTAACAAAGATAAGCCTCTAAATTCAAACAAGCCTTGAATCCTTTAAAAGTTAAAGATTCACATTTGTGTTAAATACACGTTAAATGCGGAAATGGATGAAATAAAAACGAAACTATTACGTCTATGTATGTAATAAGTTTTAAGTAATAGTAATATTATAAATTGATTTTTATAATAGTTTTAGTTAAGTTGGTTAATAGCTGAAAAGCCCAAACGAGAAATTGCTTGGGCTTTTTGATTTTTAAACAAAAGTTTTTTATAATTTTTTACTGTAAACATTGAAAAGAGCATGTAATCCTATGCTAAATGTTACTGCTGAAGCTAACATTCCTAAATAATCATTTAAATTATCCAAATCTTTAAATTGCAGTACAAAGTACACGCTGACTATTAGTAATAAAAAACCGCCTCCTTTTTTTTGTTTCGTTGTGTTTTTATTTGCCATATTACATTTGCTATTTATTACCAATGCCTCAAAGGGATTGGGTTACCATTTAATAATCACACTTCCCCAAGTAAAGCCACTACCAAAAGCTGCTAATACAACCGTATCACCTTCTTTTATCTTTCCCTTTTCCCAAGCTTCTGTCAAAGCAATAGGTATAGACGCTGCTGTGGTATTGCCGTATTTTTGTATGTTGTTATACACTTGATTGTCGCTAAGCTTAAATTTACGCTGTATAAATTGCGAAATTCTAAGATTTGCTTGATGCGGAATCAACATATCGATATCCTCTACTTGTAAATTATTTTTCAATAAACCTTCCATAATGACTTCGCTAAAACGCACCACAGCATGTTTAAACACAAATTGACCGTTCATATGCGGAAAGTAACTTTCATCATCAGGATCGTTGTCGGCTAAAATATCACTTACCCAACGTTTTCCCATGCCTGGGGCAATTAGAACTAATTCCTTAGCATGTTCTCCTTGCGAGTGTAAATGTGTTGACAAAAGTCCTTTAGAGGTATTTTCTTCTCTTGTTAGAACTACTGCACCTGCTCCATCACCAAAAATTACAGATACTCCCCTTCCCCTAGTGGTTTTATCTAAACCGTGAGAATGCAGTTCACTACCAATCACTAAAATGTTTTTATACATCCCAGTTTTTATAAAATTATCAGCGACAGAGAT
>CAYMDB010000384.1:0-3038 GCA_964388865.1 uncultured Flavobacteriaceae bacterium | reverse complement strand
AATATCGCATCGTAGTAAACCCTTTGTAGACGTTATGGAAAATGCCCGTTCATTTGCATTAGAATTATTGGGTCTTGAAGGAAAAGGTTATAAAGCATTATTCTTACAAGGTGGTGCAAGTACACAATTTTTAATGGTGGCTTTAAATCTTTTGGAAAAAAGAGCTGGCTATTTAAATACGGGGACTTGGTCTGACAAAGCCATAAAGGAAGCACAATTCTATGATGATATTTACGAAGTTGCCTCCTCTAAAAGTGCCAATTACAACTACATACCGAAGGGTTACGATATACCTGAAGATTACGATTATTTTCATTGTACGTCTAACAATACCATATTTGGAACACAAATAAAACATTTCCCTAAATCACCAATCCCAATGGTTTGTGATATGAGTAGCGACATATTTTCACGCCAACTAGATTTTTCTCAATTTGATTTGATTTATGCCGGAGCTCAAAAAAATATGGGTCCGGCTGGAACCACTTTAGTGGTAGTAAAAGAGGATATATTAGGTAAGGTATCTCGAAAAATTCCTTCAATGATGGATTATAAACTCCACATTAGCAAAGGCAGTATGTATAATACCCCGCCAGTATTTGCTGTTTATGTTTCTATGCTTACTATGCAATGGTTGAAGGATCTAGGCGGAATTAAAGCTATTGAGGAAGAAAACGATAAGAAAGCGCGTTTAATTTATTCTGAAATTGATTTGAATCCGTTATTTAAAGGTTATGCCGTAAACGAAGATCGCTCTACCATGAATGCAACCTTTACTCTTGAAAATGAAAATTTAAAAGAAACGTTTGAAGCCATGTTAAAAGAAGAAGGCATCAACGGCTTAAACGGCCACAGAAGTGTTGGTGGTTACAGAGCCTCAATGTATAATGCTTTATCTTTAGATAGTGTAAAAGCACTTGTTGAAATTATGAGTGACTTAGAAAGTAAAGCCTAAAATAGTAAACAGTAATAAGTAGACAGTATGAAGGGTTCTACTTGTTGAATAATGAATTGAATCTAAAGTTTAGTTTTACGAGTTTTCAACCTTTAAGCTAAACCTTTTAAATAATTAAACTTAATCATGAAAGTATTAGCAAATGATGGTATTTCTCAAAGTGGAATTAAAGCTTTAGAAGCTTCCGGCTACGAGGTAATAACAACAACAGTTGCCCAAGAGCAACTAGAGAATTACATTAACGAAAACAATATTGCTGTATTGTTGGTAAGAAGTGCCACAACAGTCAGAAAAAATATCATTGACAACTGCCCTAGCCTCAAAATTATCGGGCGCGGCGGCGTTGGTATGGATAATATCGATGTGGCTTATGCTCGCGAAAAAGGTCTAAGAGTCATTAATACGCCAGCTGCATCATCGCATTCGGTTGCCGAATTAGTATTTGGTCATTTTTATGGCTTAGCACGTTTTCTTCACAATTCAAATCGCGACATGCCTCTCGAGGGTGATGCCAATTTTAAAGGCTTAAAGAAAGCCTATGCTAAAGGCACCGAACTCAAAGGAAAAACCATAGGAATATTAGGTTTTGGTCGTATCGGTCAGGCTACTGCAAAAGTAGCTTTGGGCGCAGGTATGAGAGTTGTAGCCTTTGATCCATTTATAGAAAAAGTTGATATAGAATTAGAATTTTATGACGGCCAAAAACTCAATTTTGAAATAAAAACCATATCTAAAGAGGAGGTACTTAAGCAATCCGATTTCTTAACCCTTCATGTTCCTGCTCAAAAAGAGTATGTCATTGATGAGGCTGAGTTTAATCAAATGAAAGATGGTGTTATTATCGCTAACGCCTCAAGAGGAGGAGTAGTTAATGAAGTGGCACTTGTCAAAGCATTAGAAAGTGGAAAAGTTGCGAGAGCAGCGTTAGATGTTTTTGAACAAGAACCAACGCCAGAAATTAAATTATTAATGCACCCTTCATTGTCGCTTACACCACATACAGGAGCCGCAACAAATGAAGCACAAGATAGAATTGGCACTGAATTAGCTGAGCAAATCATTTCAATATTAGGCTAATACACAATACTAAAATCAAATAAAATTAAAAGAGTCCTAATTATTTTAGAACTTTTTTTTGTATATTTCGATTGATTTCAACAATATAAAATATATTTAAGAATAATGTGTTTTTATGTTTAAAAAAATCAATAACGTTCCTCTCGTGACTAAAGGGTGTAATCATTTTTATTTCATCCGTTATGGCATAGGACAAAAGAAAAAATAAAGACACCTTTATTTGCACAAAAACAGACAACTAATTTAAATTTAATATTAAAACACAATGGCAGGAATTTTAGATGTATTAAACAGTGATTTAGGAAAAACCATAATCAGTGGGGTTTCTGGTTCTACAGGAACCAATCAAGACAAAACAAATAGTGTGCTCACCATGGCATTACCAGTACTTATGAAAGCTATGGAGCGCAATGCTTCTACAACAGAAGGTGCGCAAGGACTTATGGGCGCCCTAAATGGTAAGCACGATGGCAGTATTTTAGATAATCTTGGTAGTTTGTTTGGCGGTGGTGTTGATGACGAGGTTAAAACGGATGGAGATAAAATATTGAGTCATGTATTAGGACAAAAAAAACAAGGTGTTCAACAAGTTATTGGACAAAAAGCAGGTTTAGATGCCGATTCTGTTGGGGATATCCTGAAAGTTGCTGCACCTATTTTAATGGGGCTTTTAGGGCAACAAGCCAAGCAAAATAACGTGAGCTCACAAGACGATATTACTAGTCTTTTGGGCGGTTTACTCGGCGGAAATAATTCCCAAAATCAGCAAAGTTTTCTCGAAAAGATACTCGATACAGATGGCGATGGAAGTGTTGTAGATGATGTAGCTGGTATGCTTTTAGGTGGAGATAAGAAAAAAGAGGGTCTTGGCGGTCTTTTAGGTGGACTCTTTGGAAAATAATTAGTATTAAATTTTAGTTGAAAGCAGTGCCTTTGGTACTGCTTTTTTTATGAAGTGATTTAAACTTTTCGCGTTTAAGCGAAAATTAGCTATTTTTTGCACATT
>CAYMDB010000383.1:0-3053 GCA_964388865.1 uncultured Flavobacteriaceae bacterium | reverse complement strand
GAAATCCTGTATTGGAAATCCCACTTTTAAAATGTTTTATCGGACAACAATGAATAAAAATACAAAAACTTCAATTGTATCGAAAACAAACACCTTTGCGTCTTAGCGCCTTCGCTAGCCAATTCATAAATCATAAGAACCCATGTTCGTTTTAACTAACCAATGGATCCTTAAAACAAATACCTCATTTTTGCACGCAAAGCCGCAGAGCCGCAAAAAATTATAATCAAAAACATCGTAAGCTATTTTCCTAAAAAAGTAAGAAATGAATTATTCTAATGTACGGAAGACAAGACTCTTTTAGTCTTAGCGCCTTCGCGCGCCTTTTTATAATTTATTTGAACCCATCTTCGTTTTAACTAACCAATGAAATCCTGAAAAACAAGTACCTCAATTTTGCAGGCAAAGCCCCAGAGCCGCAAAGAATTATAATAAAAAGTGAAAACAACTCTAAGTTACTTATTCCCTCAGATGTAAATAGGATACAACATCTTTAATTGTATCGAAAACAAACACCTTTGCGTCTTAGCGCCTTCGCGAGCCAATTCATAAATCATAAGAACCCATGTTCGTTTTAACTAACCAATGGATCCTTAAAACAAATACCTCATTTTTGCACGCAAAGCCGCAGAGCTGCAGAGCCGCAAAGAATTATAATCAAAAACCTCGTAAGCTATTTTCCTAAAAAAAAGTAAGAAACGAATTATTTAAATATACCCAGGACAACTACCTTTGCGTCTAAGCGCCTTCGCGCGCCAATTTTTAGTTTGTATGAGTAATTTATATTTTACTTACCCGGTGGAATCTTAAAAAAAACTATAATCCCCCACAAAGTCGGGGAGCGAAATCAAGGTGCTGTCGTCCTCCTACTGTCCTTCCGGCTTTGAAACAGTATAACTCAATAACATAATAACTCAATAACTTATTAACCCAATAACCCAAGAACTCAATCCAAATAACCAGCAGCAGCCTTCAACGCATCCTTAATACCAGCAGGATTTTTACCACCTGCAGTGGCAAAGAAAGGCTGGCCTCCACCTCCACCTTGAATGTGTTTTCCGAGTTCCCGCACTATAGTTCCTGCGTTAAGACCTTTACTCAATACCAATTCTTTTGAGATGTAACAGGATAATATTGCTTTTCCATCGTTTTCTGCAGCGAATAACAAGAATAGATTATCAAATTGACTCCCTAATTCAAAACAGAGATCCTTGATACCTGAAGCATCCAAATCTAGTTGTTTAGCTAAAAACTGAATGCCGTTTATTTCCCTTAGTTCATTTTTAAGATCGCCTTTAATGGCCTTCGCTTTATCTTTGAGTAGTTGGTTTATTTGTTGTTTTAAATCGGTATTTTCTGCTTGTAAGTTTTCTAAAGCTTTAACAGGTTCCTTAGTGTTATTAAGTAAATCTTTAATTTCCAAATAGGCACTATTATTCTCTAAATAATAATCCTTAACAGCCTTATTTGTAATCGCTTCAATTCGTCTAACACCTGCAGCTACAGCGCCTTCTGAAATAATTTTAAAATGCCATAAATCTGCGGTGTTCTTCACATGAATTCCACCACATAATTCCATGGATTTCCCAAATCGAATGGTTCTAACAGTATCTCCATATTTCTCCCCAAATAATGCCATTGCGCCTTCTTCGATAGCCTTTTCCATAGGCACATTTCGTCGCTCTTCTAAAGGCAATTTACTGTCAATTCTGGCGTTGACAAAGTCTTCTACTTCTTGTAATTGCTCATTTGTGACCTTAGAAAAGTGTGAAAAATCAAATCGAAGTGATTTAGGTTTTACCAAAGAGCCTTTTTGTTCTACATGATCTCCCAAAACCGTCCTTAAAGCTTGATGCAATAAATGTGTAGCGGTGTGATTACTTGATGATAGTGCACGATGCTCAGCACTTACAACGGCTTTAAAACGCTCATTGAGATGCGATGGCAAAGATTTTGCAAAATGAATAATGACATTGTTTTCTTTTTTGGTATCAAGGATATAAACTAAGTCACCTAGGCTATCTTTCAAAAAACCCTTATCACCAATTTGTCCGCCACCTTCAGGATAAAACGGAGTTAAATTAAATACCAATTGGTACATTTCTCCATCTTTTTTAGACGTCACTTTTCGATATCTGGTAATTTTAACATCGGCCTCTAAGGTATCATAACCTATAAATTCTTCTTCATTATCCTCTATTAAAATCGTCCAATCATCTGTAGACATTTCACTAGCCGATCGCGACCTGTTTTTTTGTTTTTGTAATTCTTCTTTAAACCCTTTCTCATCGAGTTTTAAATTCTTTTCAGACAGAATTAAAGCCGTTAAATCTATTGGAAATCCGTAAGTGTCATAAAGTTCAAAAGCTTTTTCACCAGAAATTGTATCACCTTTATGTTCTTCAACAATGCGATTGAGCAATAATAACCCCTGATCTAAAGTTCTTAAAAAAGAAGCTTCCTCTTCTTTAATGACGTTTTCAATCAACTGCTTTTGAGATTTTAATTCTGGAAAAGCCTCACCCATTTTTTTACTCAGTACGTCAATTAAAAGATAGATAAAAGGTTCTTTTTTATCTAAAAATGTAAAACCATAACGCACTGCTCTTCGCAAAATGCGTCTTATTACATAACCAGCACCCGTATTGCTTGGTAACTGACCATCGGCGATAGAGAATGCCACTGCTCTCACATGATCTGAAATCACACGAATGGCAACATCAATCTCTTCATCTTTGCCATAGCTCTTATCGGTAATCGTTTCGATCTCTCTAATTATCGGTGTAAAAACATCCGTGTCGTAGCTTGAGGAAACCCCCTGCAATACCATACACAAACGCTCAAAACCCATTCCTGTATCAATATGTTTATTTGGTAATGCTTCTAAAAAACCATTGGCTTTTCGGTTGTATTGCACAAATACCAAATTCCATATTTCTACAACCTGCGGATGGTCCTTATTCACCAAGGTTTTGCCATCCACTTTCGACTTTTCTTCCGCAGAACGAATATCAACATGAATCTCGCTGCATGGTCCACAAGGACCTTGTTCT
>CAYMDB010000382.1:0-3068 GCA_964388865.1 uncultured Flavobacteriaceae bacterium | reverse complement strand
AATTCGTTTTGCAGATTCCAAAGAAAATCTCGGCATAATTGGTTGTCAGCTCATAGATGGCACAGGAAAATTTCTTCCCGAAAGCAAACGCCATATTCCCAGTCCGAAAGTGGCTCTAAAGAAAATGCTCGGCTTCGATAAAGACTACTACGTCAATCACCTCGGTGCTAATTATAACGGTAAAGTTGAAATATTAGTTGGTGCCTTCATGTTTTTAAAGAGGGAGGTTTATAACAGCGTTGGTGGTTTTGATGAGGACTATTTTATGTATGGTGAAGATATCGATCTGTCATATAAAATTTTAAAGTCAGGCTACGATAATTATTATTTTGGTGAAACCACAGTAATTCACTTTAAAGGCGAAAGTACCATTAGAGACGCAAATTATGCCAAGCGCTTTTATGGTGCCATGCAAATTTTTTACGAAAAGCACTTCAAGCAAAATCGATTATTTAATGCATTAGTTTGGTTCGGAATTAAAGCGGCATATCGCTTAAAAAAGACTAAAAAATCGTTCATGATGCCAATTGAGCGCACCATTGTGTTTTCTGAGGGAATAGATGCTGCTTTAGAAAATCAATTACAAAAACCGCTAATAATTCAACCTAAAATTAGCCAAGATGTAGCTAAAAATTCCATGGTGATTTATGATTTTAATAGTTTTAGCACAAAGGATTGCATTGCGGACATGAAGAAAAAAGCAGGACAATCTAACATCTGTTTTAGATTATTACCTAAAAACAGTAAATTTATCCTCGGAAGCGATAGCGCAGTCGATAGTGGTGAAATATTACTTTTTTAAAAATCGTTTTAGTTGAATAAAAACCAACAAAATGTATGTTTTTTTACTAATTTTGCACCCGATTATCAAATAAAGACCTTCAAATTAAAAATATGGCAAAGTTCGAACTTAAGTTACCTAAAATGGGTGAAAGTGTTGCAGAAGCAACCATAACCTCATGGCTTAAAGAAATTGGAGATACCATTGAAGCTGACGAAGCTGTTTTAGAAATAGCAACAGATAAAGTGGATAGTGAGGTTCCAAGTGAAGTGGATGGCGTTTTAGTTGAAAAACTATTTAACGTTGATGATGTTGTTCAAGTAGGACAAATCATTGCTATAATTGAAACCGAAGGTGAGGGTTCGAATGAAGTTGAAGTGGTGAAGACGCCAGAGGCACAGCCTAAAATTCAGTCTGAGCAGCCAAAAGCGGTTGCAGATGTGGCACAAACCGTTGTAGCGGCTAAAGCTACTGCAGATCCTGTGGTGTCCTCAGAAGATCGATTTTACTCTCCTCTCGTTAAAAATATTGCCAAACAAGAAGGAATTTCTCAAAGCGAACTCGATGCAATTCCTGGTACAGGAAAAGATAATCGAGTCACCAAAAACGATATCAAAGCCTATTTAGAGTCGCGTAGTGCCACGCCAACTCAAGAATCAACCCCAGCGTCACAACCAGAGCCTGTACCTGAACCAAAAGTTGAGCAAAAAGTTGAGGCTCCAAAAGCAGAGCCGAAAGTTCAAGAACAACCAACAGAAGAGAAACCGAAGACTAAACCTGAAGAGAAGCCATTAGTAGCTTCAGGAGGAGATGAAATTATAGAGATGACCAGAATGGGGAAGCTCATTTCAAAATATATGGTTGAATCTGTGCAAACAGCGGCACATGTGCAGTCCTTTATAGAAGCCGATGTGACTACCATATGGAATTGGAGAAAAAAGGTAAAGGCCGATTTTATGAAGCGCGAAGGTGAAAACCTTACGTTCACCCCAATTTTTATGGAAGCCGTAACTAAAGCTTTAAAGGAGTATCCTATGATGAATATTTCTGTCCAAGGAGATAAAATCATTAAAAAGAAAGCCATCAACGTTGGTATGGCAGCAGCGTTACCCGACGGAAATTTAATTGTGCCTGTCATTAAAAATGCAGATCAGTTAAATTTATTCGGAATGGCGAAACGGGTTAATGATTTGGCCGCACGTGCCAGAGAAAATAAATTAAATCCAGATGATATCCAAGGAGGAACTTATACGGTTACAAACGTAGGTACTTTTGGTAGTATCATGGGCACACCAATTATTAATCAGCCACAAGTTGGGGTATTAGCACTTGGTGCCATAAGGAAAGTACCTGCGGTTATTGAAGGACCAGAAGGCGATTATATTGGTATTCGCTATAAAATGTTCTTATCACATTCTTACGATCACCGTGTGGTGAACGGCGCCTTAGGAGGTCAATTTGTAAAATATGTAAAAGATTATTTAGAAGCCTGGGATCCTAATCGCGAAATCTAAAATTCTAGCGAAGGCAGGAATCTCAAACTAAAGAAAAAAGCACTTATTGCAAGACTGTGCTTTTTTTATCTATGTCCTTTTATATTAGCAAGTTTTCTAGGATATTTTCTACCATTTAAAAATTTCCCAATAAACGAGGCCCTTACAAAAAAATGATATGTAGAGAAACATATTAATGTGGTAAAAGCGAGGACTGTTAAGAATTTTATAATGGCTGAAACATTCCAATCAAATAAAAGACTAGGTAGAAAGGCCGTTAAAGGCAGATGAATCAAATATACCCAATATGATGCGTCAGAAATATAGCGCATTAGTGCTGAGTGTTTACTACCGTAACGAATAAATAAGCCTGTTATTCCGAAAATAAATAACCATACCGTTAGTGATTTTAGCAGAATAAGAGACGGTTCATTCAACGTTGTTAAATTAAAAAGATAAAAGAGTGTTAATGCAAGTCCTAATCCTGTACAAATCCAGTCACAACGCATTATTTCATCCAAGAGGTGTTTCGATTTAAATAAAATCCAACCTACAATATAGAAAAAGAGGAAGAAAACAAAAGTACTCACATGAGGCTTAAAAGACATACCTCCGGTGCTCGTGGTTCCCATCATAAGATAAATCAAACAAGTTAAAACAGTGAATACAATTACTCGAACTATCGGTTTTTGAATCACCCAATTAAAGATTTTTGTAATGTTAGTAGATAAATTAGGTAGTTTTTTAAATATGAAAGCTAACAACACCGAAGCTGCTGTTATTAAAGTGAGATA
>CAYMDB010000381.1:0-3080 GCA_964388865.1 uncultured Flavobacteriaceae bacterium | reverse complement strand
GTGATGACTGTGGTAGCCATAATATTACGTTTCAAGAGAAGTCGTTCTGTTGTAACGGCTGTAAAACCGTTTTCGAAATATTTAACGAAAATGATTTAACATGCTATTATGATTTACAGAATTCACCTGGAGCTATTCCAAAAGAAATTGAAGGCAAATACGATTTTCTATCCCAAGAAAATATCATAGAAAAACTCACCGATTTTAGAAGTGATAATACCGAAATCGTAACACTTTACATTCCGCACATTCATTGTAGCTCTTGTATTTGGATTCTTGAAAATTTAAACAAACTAAATCCACATATTTCAGACTCTATTGTCAATTTTGGTAAAAAGACAGTTAGGGTGACTTATGATTCAACCAAAACCAATTTAAAAACAGTTGTTATTCTGCTGAGTTCCATAGGTTATGAACCTTATATCAGTTTAAATGATTTTAATTCAGGACAAAAACACATTAGCAGAACCCTAATTTACAAACTCGGAGTCGCAGGTTTTGGATTTGGAAACATTATGTTTTTATCCTTTCCAGAATATTTTGAACTCAACGAGTTTTGGCTAGAGCAATATAAACCTGTCTTTAGATGGCTAATGTTTGCCATGTCTATTCCCATTGTGTTTTATTCCGCTCAAGATTATTTTACCTCTGCCTTTAAAGGTTTAAGAGCAAAAATTTTAAATATTGATGTGCCCATTGCCTTGGGGATTTCGGTCTTGTTTATTAGAAGTTCCGTTGAAATTATTTTCGATTTTGGTTCTGGTTTTTTTGATAGTTTGGCAGGTCTGGTCTTTTTTCTGTTAATTGGTAAATATTTTCAGCAAAAAACCTACGATTTTCTGTCGTTTGAGCGCGATTATAAATCGTACTTCCCTATTGCCATAACAAAGATTAGTAAAGACGGCTTTGAAGAAACCATTCAAGTTTATGATATTAAAAAAGGCAATCGTATTCTCATAAGAAATGAAGAATTAATTCCTGTTGACGGCATTCTTATCAACGGCAACGCCAAAATAGATTACAGTTTTGTTACAGGTGAATCTCAAAGGGTTTCAAAAATATCTGGCGACAAACTTTTTGCCGGTGGCAAGCAAACCAATGGAGTTATTGAACTTGAAGCGTTAAAATCTGTGGAGCAAAGTTACCTCACCCAGTTGTGGAGCAATGATGTCTTCAACAAAAATAAGGAAGACGGCTTCACCACCATTACGAACACTATTAGTAAACATTTTACAATTGCCATTTTAAGTATTGCCCTAATTGCAACTACGTTTTGGTTATTTACAGATGCTAGTAAAGCCATGAATGTATTTACAGCAGTATTAATTATTGCCTGCCCCTGTGCGATAGCGCTTTCTGCCCCTTTTACTTTTGGCAACTTATTACGAATCTTTGGCAAGTTGAAATTTTACGTCAAAAATGCTAGTGTGCTCGAACAGCTCGCAGAGATAAACACCGTGATTTTTGATAAAACAGGCACCATTACCTCTAATAAAAATAGTAATGCCGAATATGATGGTGTACTGCTTTCAGATTCTGAAACCATGGTACTAAAGAACTCACTTCGCGGCTCTAACCATCCTTTAAGTAGAACCTTGTATAATATCTTAGAAGACAACAACATTGTGACCTTAGACACGTTTGAAGAGCATATTGGAAAAGGAATCGAAGCCAAACATGAGGGTATTAACCTCAAAATTGGGTCAGCGAGTTTTGTAGGCAATCAGGCGGAACCCTCAATATTAAATACAACCGTACATATTAGTAGTAACAATACTTACAAAGGGAAGTACACCTTTTATAACAATTACAGAAAAGGGGTTTCTAAATTGTTTAATCAATTAAAGAGGCATTTCGACTTGGTAATTCTCTCTGGTGATAATGAAGGGGAACGCGAAAATTTAAGAAAGTTATTGCCTGCCAAAACGAAACTAATTTTTAATCAGAAACCAGAGGATAAACTGGAGTTTATAAAATACCATCAGTCTGAAGGAGCCAAAGTTTTAATGATTGGTGATGGTTTAAATGATGCCGGTGCTTTGGCTCAAAGCAATGTGGGTATTGCCATTTCTGAAGATATTAATGTCTTCTCACCGGCTTGCGATGCCATCTTAGATGCTTCAAAATTTGAGCAGCTTTATCACTATATACAGGCATCAAAATCGGCTATAAAAATTATTAAATGGAGTTTTGTGCTTTCATTTTTTTATAATATAATTGGTTTATATTTTGCGGTTACGGGGCAATTAGCACCAGTCGTTGCTGCTATATTAATGCCTCTCAGTTCTATAAGTATCGTAGTCTTTACTTCAGTTGCAACAAACATTTTAGGTAGAAGACTGAAATAAATAAATACACATGATAAATGTCATGTTTTAAAAACAAGTTCAACATTAATTTTGAACCATAACTTCAGGTAGGTATGAGTGTTATTTATATTTTATTGACCGTTAGCGTAGTTGTTGGCGTTGTGTTTTTTATTGTATTTTTATTAGCCGTAAAGTCTGGTCAATACGATGATAGCTACACTCCCTCTGTGCGTATGCTATTTGAAGATGAACTGGTAAAAGACAAAAAAGAACTATCAAAACAAACAAAAACCGACTAATTTTTTTAATATGGAAATGCAACAATTCTATTACGATAACAAAATCGTTAAAAAATTCCTTTACGCTACAATTCTATGGGGAGTTGTTGGGATGCTCGTGGGTTTACTATTGGCCTACATGTTTCTCTTCCCAAATATGACTAATGGTATATCCTGGTTAAGTTTTGGGCGCTTAAGACCCTTACATACCAATGCTGTCATTTTTGCTTTTGTAGGTAACGCTATTTTTGCAGGCGTGTACTATTCGTTGCAGCGTTTACTCAAAGCCAGAATGTTTAGCGACCTCTTAAGTAATATAAATTTTTGGGGTTGGCAGCTTATTATTGTTGGTGCTGCCATTACACTTCCTCTTGGATTTAGTACCTCTAAAGAGTATGCAGAATTAGAATGGCCTTTTGATATTGCCATTGCTCTTATTTGGGTCGCCTTTGGAGTCAACATGATTGGGACTATATTAAAACGTCGGCAACGT
>CAYMDB010000380.1:0-3082 GCA_964388865.1 uncultured Flavobacteriaceae bacterium | reverse complement strand
TATAATTTAGACCCTTATATTTTGTGGGTTTTTTTGTTGCGGAAGTCAGGAGGATCTTGAGAAAGATAAAATACAACTAACTTGTCGGATATTTTCAAGATTTTAACGCCCTTTTTTGCATCTTATCGAAACCCCTTATCAAGAACTGCAGATTATACAATTTTTTCTACCATTCATCATAAATATTGTTGTTAAAGCAATTTAATGTACAACTTTGTAGAGCTATTAATCAATTATATAACCTTGTTTCACTAAGTCAAAAGCTTAGTTTGAAGCAAGGTTTTTTTATGACTTTTTTTAATCTAGAGAAACTATTCTATAGATTTTTTAATTCATGTTTGGTAAAAAAAACCGCCTCAAATTGAGACGGCTTTCCATACATATTATTATAACTTTAAGTTTATTATAACCTTAATTTGATCTACAGATCAAACTTTATACCTTGTGCTAATGGCAATTCATCAGAATAGTTGATGGTATTAGTTTGGCGACGCATATACACTTTCCAAGCATCTGAGCCAGACTCACGTCCACCACCAGTTTCTTTCTCTCCACCGAATGCTCCTCCAATTTCAGCGCCAGAAGTACCGATATTTACATTGGCAATTCCACAGTCTGAGCCTTTATAGGACAAGAATTTCTCTGCCTCCTTCATTTCGTTGGTCATGATTGCCGAAGATAAACCTTGTCTAACCCCATTCTGTTGTTCAATAGCATGTTCTACATCTCCAGAATATTTCATGAGATACAAAATTGGAGCAAATGTTTCATGCTGAACGATTTCATAATGGTTTTCCGCCTCAATAATGGCTGGTTTCACATAGCAACCACTATCAAAATTTTCACCTTTTAAAACACCACCTTCAACTAGAACATTTCCACCTTCAGCTTTTGCCTTTTCAATAGCAGCTAAATAGGTGTTAACTGATTCTTTATCAATTAGAGGTCCAACGTGATTGTTTTCATCTAGTGGATTACCAATTTTTATTTGCTTGTAAGCGCCAACAATGGCATCTCTGACTTTATCGTAAACCGATTCGTGAATTATTAAGCGTCGCGTAGATGTGCAACGTTGTCCACAAGTTCCAACCGCACCAAATACAGCACCAGGAACAACCACTTTTAAATCGGCCGTCGGAGTAATAATAATGGCATTATTCCCCCCTAATTCTAATAAGGATTTACCAAAACGCTCGGCAACTGTTGTTCCCACAATTCTACCCATACGGATAGACCCTGTGGCAGACACTAGAGCAATTCTAGAATCTGTTGTCATCATTTCACCGACTTTGTAATCGCCAGTAACAATCGAAGAAATACCTTCTGGTAAATTATTGTCTTTTAAGATTGAAGCAATAATGTTTTGGCAAGCTACAGAACATAAAGGTACTTTTTCAGAGGCTTTCCAAACACAAACATCACCACATACCCAAGCTAAAGCCGTATTCCACGCCCAAACCGCTACCGGAAAATTAAATGCAGAAATAATCCCAACCACACCTAAAGGATGCCATTGTTCTCTCATGATGTGTCCTGGACGTTCCGATGGAATCACCTGACCATTCAGCTGACGGGATAAACCAACAGCAAAATCACAGATATCAATCATTTCCTGAACCTCACCATAACCCTCTTGCAGAGATTTCCCCATTTCATAAGACACAAGCTTACCTAGTGGTTCTTTTAAATCTCTTAATTTGTTTCCAAACTGACGCACAATCTCGCCACGCTGAGGGGCCGGAACATCTCTCCAAATTTTAAATGCACTTGTCGCTGCATCCATCACTTGATCGTAATCCGCTCTTGTTGTTGATTTCACTTTAGCAATGAGTTGGCCATCTACTGGAGAATAAGATTCAATAATATCGCCATTTGCAAAATTTTGAGTGCCTGTTGAAGTGCCTTCATTGAGTTCTTTAACTCCAAGTTGTTTTAAAGCGTCTTTTATTCCGAAATCGGTAGCAACTGCTTCCATATATCCTTTTATTTTATGAATTATTTAAATTTTATGCGAAGTTACTAATAAAATGTTAGTTAGTCGAACAGCTACTTCTCTAAATTATGTAACTTTAAAAACACAAAATTTATTCCAACCTTATGAAAAAATCAATCGCTTTACTTTTTGTTTTATTAGTCGCTTTTGCCTGTAAAAATGAAGAAAAAAACAATGTACCAACCGAAACCGAAAATACTTCTAGACCTCCCGAATTTGCCATCGTTATTCATGGTGGCGCAGGTACTATTTTAAAGAAAAATATGTCTGCGGAATTGGAAGCCGCCTACCAAGAGAAACTTGAAGAGGCTATTAAGGTTGGCTATACCATTTTAAAAAATGGAGGAAGCAGTCTTGATGCTGTCGAAAAAACCATAAACATTATGGAAGACTCACCGCTTTTTAACGCTGGTAAAGGAGCTGTGTTTACTAATGCCGAAACCAACGAACTCGATGCCTCTATTATGGATGGAAAAACCCTAAATGCAGGTGCTTCCGCAGGAACCACAACCGTTAGAAACCCTATAAACTTAGCTAGAGCAGTGATGGAAAAATCTGAACATGTGATGCTATCAGGGAAAGGTGCAGAAACATTTGCCGAAGAGCAAGGTTTAGAAATGGTTTCACCAGATTATTTCTATACTGAAAAACGATTTAAGTCCTTACAGCGCATCAAAGACCGAGAAAAAACAGAATTAGATCACGATGGTAAAACCGCTTATTTCGACCCTTTTATTAAAGATTCAAAATTCGGAACCGTGGGCTGTGCGGCCTTAGATAAAAATGGTAATTTAGCTGCTGGGACTTCCACTGGTGGCATGACCAACAAACGCTATGGCAGAATTGGTGATGCACCTATTATAGGTTCTGGTACTTATGCCAATAACGCTACCTGTGCGGTTTCGAGCACAGGTTGGGGAGAGTTTTTTATTAGAGCTCAAGTAGCGCATGACATTTCTGCTTTAATGGAATACAAAGGCCTAACCTTAAAAGAGGCTGCGCGACTTGTTATACAAGAAAAAGTACCCGCACTTGGCGGTAATGGAGGGATCATAGCTGTTGATAAAAACGGGAATATGGTTATGGAAT